>JBOGXL010000397.1:0-3919 GCA_050694575.1 Actinomycetota bacterium
GCCAGCCGGAACACCAGGTGCGAGTTGCACTGGGATAGCACGTCCTTGTGCACACGCGCCGGGCGCTGGCTCGCCACGACCAGCCCCACACCGAACTTCCGTCCCTCGGACGCGATCCGGAACGCCGCCTCGAACGACGGACGCACGCGCGCCAGGAGTCCGGTCTGCTGCTCGGGCACGTAGTTCTGGGCCTCGTCCAACGCCACGAGCCACTCCCCTTCCCCCCGGACCGCGCTCCAGTACACCTCGTCCAGGGCCGCCGCCACCACTACTGACCGGGCCTCCAGGCCCTCGACCCCGCTCGCGTCGAGGACGTTGAGGCCCGGCCCCCACTCGCGGTCGAAGCGAACGGTCGGCCCGCCGGCGCACAGCTCACCGGCACGCTCGCGGCAAAGGTCGGCCAGGCGGCGCGCGCTCCGGACCCAGACGGCGTCATCACTGCCGGCGGAGTGCTCGAGCGCATCGGCGAAGCCGTCGGGCCAAGCCTCACTCGCGCTCTCGGCCGCCTCGTGCACCTTCGCTACGAGCGTCGCGTCCTCGCGAGCGAGATGCAACAGCCGCTTCAGCATTCCCTCGCCCAAGATGTCGGTGCGGAGCGAGGGCCGGACGGCCCTCCCGCACAGTTGCTCGGCCGCCTGCGCGTACTCGCCGTGGCCGTCCACGAGCAACACGCGCACGTCCGGCGACCGCTCCAGGAGCGCGCGC
The DNA here is from genome assembly GCA_050694575.1 of Actinomycetota bacterium. Lineage (GTDB taxonomy): Bacteria > Actinomycetota > JAICYB01 > JAICYB01 > JAICYB01 > JBOGXL01. The sequence goes on from JBOGXL010000397.1 coordinate 706, forward strand.
ACGAGCACCAGCACGGCGTTGCTCTTCCCCGAACCAGTCATGCCGAGCACGGCCAGGTGGCGGTGCAGGATCTCGCCCGAGCGAGCGAGCACGGCCACGTCCGGGTGGTGCCACACCGCGCCGATCTCGACGTCGCCCGCACCGAGCAGGGGGCCGAGATCGCCCGAGCCCGCGCAACGCGCGAGCCCACCCGGCGCGGCCGGCTCGAGCGGCGGGAACGATTCGCCTGAGTCGAGCGTCGCGAGCGCCTCGACCTTCGCCACGTGGAACAAGCCATCGGGATCGCAGGCGGCGATCACACCGAGTACTCCGCGCTCCTTCTCCGCGACGGAGAACAGGCTCTGGAGGTCGGCGTACTCGTACGAGCTCGCTCCCGCGTCGGGCGCGGCGCCGTACCCCTGCGTAGCCCACATCCCTGCCGTCATACGGGGAAACGTCCGGTTGTATCCGGTCACGCCGGACACGCGGCCCACGACGAGGCGACCTTGCGTGTCCCGCGCGGCGACGTAGCCGCCCGGCGTGGGCGTGCGCCAGCAGGCGATGTGGAACGCCTGTGCCGTCGGGAAGTCCATCACCACGCCGGTGACGTCCTCGTCGAGCCACTCGCTCTCCGCCCACACCGCGTCGAAGCGGTCCTGCACGTCGCGGACCGCGTCGGGGTCCTCGTCGACGATGAAGCCGAGCTCGCGGTTGCGCGTGTCCGGCGCGTACGAACGACCGAAGCCGGCGGCGTCGGTGAGGTTCGAGGAGGAGACGATGGCCGTGGAGCCGTCCGCCAGGATGACCTTGGCGTGAAGGCGTGCCGAGTAGCGCACCTCGACGCCGCGGCGGGACGCTTCGAGTACGGCGCCGAGGTCGGTGATCTCGAGGTCGTCGGGTTCCTTGACCCGGAAGAGCACGCGCACCGCCACGCCGTGGGCGGCGGCGCGCAGAACCAGCCGGAGCGCCGTGCCGCGGATCCACGGCGAAGCGAGGTCGAGCGTGCGGCGAGCGCTGCGCGCCACGCGAAGCGCTTCGTCGAGGATGGTCCCCTCGTCGACGACCCTCACGCCCAACGCTCCGGCCCTTCCGCTGTTCGGAGTAGTGGACCGCGAGGCTAACAGAAGCGAACGATGCGTGCAACGGCCCCGAACCCCCCGGTAGCCTATGGCGAACCGGGAGGACATGCGTGGAAGGACTCGGCAAGCGCATCCGCAGCTACCGCGCCGACGCTCAGATGACCCAGACGGAGCTGGCCAGAGCCGCGAACGTGTCGAAGGCCTACCTCTCCGAGCTCGAGTCCGAAGCCGGGCGCAGGCCCTCCGCCGACGTGGTGCTGCGGATCGCCGAGGCCCTCGGCGTGACGATCGCTGAGCTCTTGGGCAAGGAGGTCCGCGGAGGCGAGCCGCACGAGATCCCGGCGAGCCTCAGAGCGTTCGCAAAGGATCGGAGCCTCTCCGACGACGAGGCCCGAATGCTCGCGAGCATACGTTTCCGCGGGGGCGCACCGAAGACGAAGGAACGGTGGGCCTTCATCTACGACGCCATCCGCGGGAGCCGCCACCTCGACGACCGGCGGTGACGGACCCGTCCGTATCGCGATTCCTTGAGGCCAACGACTGGCCGGGGCGGCCCGAGGACCTCATGGCCAGACGATGCGCCGAGCTCCTCGAGGAGGCCGGAGCCTCGGTCCCCGTGAACGTGCGCGCGCTCGCCTCCCTGCGCGGTGCGACGGTCGAGGAGGTGGAACAACCGCTCTCGGGCTGGATTCGCCCGATGAACGGGCGGCTCGTGATCCGCGTGTGCTCCTCGGACCTCGAGGCGCGCCGGCGATTCACGATCTGCCACGAGATCTGTCACACCTTCTTCCCCGACTTCGCCTCCTCACCCAGGGAGCGGGCCGAGCCGGACGTGGAACGATTCGATGAACGCGACCAGGTCGAGTTCCTCTGCGACGTGGGGGCGGCGGAACTTCTCCTCCCACGCCTGGCGTTCGAGCTTCTGCTCCCGCAGCGTTTCACGATCGACAGCATCCTCGAGCTGGCCGAGCACTTCTGCGCCAGCATCGAGGCGACGGCCCGACGCGCTGCGGCGCTTTCGAAGGAGCCCGTCGCGGTCGTGGTGCTGGAGCGCACACCCACGCGACCTCAGCCTCATGACGATCACGCCTCCGTCGTTTCTCGTTCGTTGGAATGGCAGGGCGAGCTCTGCGTGCGCTGGTCCGCAGGGAACCTGGTGACAGGCATGTCGCGCTCAGGGCTGGTTCCCGAAAACTCGCCACTTGCGCGCGCGGCTCACGGCGGCGCCGTAGCGTACCGCGGAGCAACAGAGCTTGCACCCGGGACCTTCGACGTCCAAGCCCGCGGGCTGCCCTACGAGCGCGCGGGGCAGACCGTCGACCGGGTCATCGTCGTTCTCCGGCCCTAAGCAGGCCGCCGTCGTGTGTCGTGCGCTCTACCCGAGTGGGCCGAGGTCCTCCCCGAGAGCGAGACATCGCTGGCGGGGCGCCACGATAACGGCTACCGCGTCATCTCGGTCCTCCCACACGCGTGTTACGTTGGGCTTGCCTTCCCCGCTGACAGGGAAGATCGCCGTGGCGACCCGGCCCGAGCACAAGCTGACATACGACGACTACGTCACCTTCCCCGAAGGCGAGCGCTACGAGCTCATCGACGGGGAGGCGTACATGGTCCCGAGCCCCAACGAGAAACACCAACGGATCCTCGGGGAGCTCCACCTCCATGTGGCAACCTTCCTCAAGCGGCATGGCGGGGGCCGCGTATACGTCGCGCCCTTCGACGTCGTCCTCGACCCGGGCGACGTCCTCCAGCCCGACATCGTCTTCATCGCCGACGTCGATCTCGCGGTCCTCACAGCGGCCAACGTCTGGGGGACGCCCACGTGGGTCGTCGAGATCCTCTCCTCCGAGGAGTCCCGGGACCGCAAGCTCAAGTTCCAGCGGTACCAGCGCTTCGGCGTGCCGGAGCTCTGGATCGTCGACCCAGGCCGAGAACGGGTCGAGGTCTACCGTCTCCAGGACGACACGTACGGCGAGCCGATGACCTTCGGCGCAACGGACCGTGTGGGTCCCCTTCGCCCCGAGGGACTCGAGATCGAGGTTGCGGAGCTCTTCGCGGACGACTCAGGCGCGTAACGCTTCGCCCTCGGACCGCAGCGATGATCAGTCTGGCTTGACTTTCCGTAGCATCGTACGGACAATCGCGTCATGGCGACA
>JBOGXL010000398.1:0-11795 GCA_050694575.1 Actinomycetota bacterium
GTGATCTCGTCGCCGTCGTGTTCGACCTGACGGATCCGCTCGCGGACGGACTCGCGGTCGGCGTAGTTGGAGAGGAGCTCCATCATCAGCTCGGCCGCCTTGTGGTTGTTCCGGGCGGCCCTCTGGAAGAGCTCGTAGAACCCTTCGTCCCGAGGGACCAGTCGGAATCTCACGGCCGCATGGTGCCCGCCGCCGGCGACATCCCGCAAGTGTCTCGGCGCATCGGCTCGGTAGGCTAAAGCCAATGACGGGCCGGAAGACCTTCCAGGTGCAGCTCGCCGAGGCCGAGGGCCTGGTCGTCGAGACCGCTGGGCTTGTCCTGCAGCAACTCGAGAGGACGATCGGCGCCCTCGGGAGCCGTGACGAGAGCCTCGCCGGCGATGTGATCGACAACGACGACCCCGTCGATGAGCGCTACCTCGAGATCGAGGAGCGCATCTTGACACTGCTTGCGACCCAGGCACCCGTGGCGTCAGACCTGCGACTGGTCTCGGCGATGCTCCACATCAACATCCATCTGGAGAGGGTGGCCGACCTGTGCGTGAACATCGCGAAGTTCGTGAAGCTCGCGCGAGACCTGCCGAGGTCGCCCGAGATCGTCCAGGAGCTCGTCGAGATGACCCGTCAGGCCGCCCTGATGCTCGAGACGGCGATCCGGGCGTTCTCGGAGAGGGACCTCCAGCTCGCTCTTGGACTGCCCCGGATGGACGACAGGATCGACAGGCTGAATCGGGAGCTCTTCAAGCAGGCCAGTCATTGGTCGACCGACGAGAACGCCATCGAGTGGGGGAGCCGAATGATCCTCGCGTCCCGGCAGGTCGAGCGGATGGGCGATCACGCCGTGGACATCGGCGAGCAGGTGGCGTTCATGATCACGGGCGAGTTCCGCGAGTTCACAGACGCCTCGGCGAAGGCCGACGTGTGATCGGGATCTAACCGATCCGACCGGTGACGTAGTCCTCGGTGCGCTTGTCGCGGGGAGTCGTGAAGATCGTGCGTGTTGCGTCGAATTCGACAAGATGGCCGGTGCGTTGTCCCTCGGCCCCCACATCGACGGTGAGGAACGCGGTGACGTCGGCCACCCGTGCAGCCTGCTGCATGTTGTGCGTCACGATGACTATCGAGTAGTCGACCTTGAGATCCTGCATGAGGTCTTCTATGTGGGTCGTGGCGATGGGGTCGAGGGCCGAGCACGGCTCGTCCATCAGGATGACGTCGGGCTGCACGGCGATGGCCCGCGCGATGCACAGTCGTTGCTGCTGTCCCCCCGACAACGTATTAGCACTCTGCTTGAGCTTGCCCTTCACCTCGTCCCAGAGCGCTGCGCGCTTGAGCGAGCTCTCGACGATCTCGTCCAGCCCGGCGCGCATGCCCGTGATGCGAGGCCCGAAAGCGACGTTGTCGTAGATCGACTTCGGAAAGGGGTTGGGTTTCTGGAAGACCATGCCGATCCTCCGCCGGACCTCGACGGCATCGACGTCGGGTCCGTACAGATCGACGCCGTGGTAACGAACCTCTCCTTCCACGCGTGCGGTTGGCAGGAGATCGTTCATCCGATTGAGGCACCGAAGCAGCGTCGATTTGCCGCAGCCTGAAGGCCCGATGACGGCAGTGATGCGGTTGCTCGGGAGATCGATGGTGAGGTCCCGTAAGGCGAGGAAGTCGCTGTAATAGACGCGCAGATCCCTGATCTGGAAAACCGGGTCGGCGGTGAGCGCTCCGTTGCTCGGCCCGTCCGTCACGTTGGTCCTCATCTGTTGGCGAACGACGGAGAGTGTGCCGCTCACCCATGACGGTGCGCCAGCCACCTTCACCACTCCCGCCGTGCCCGAGAACGAACCCAGATCGCGACCGCGTTCATGGCCAGCAGGACGACGAGGAGCACGAGGCTGGCCGCGGCGGCCAACTGGGCGAACTCGTCCTGCGGCCGGACGACCCAGTTGAGGATCTGGATCGGCATGGCCGTGAAGGGACTGAGGGGCGCCGGGTCGAAGGCCAGATACGTGAACGCCCCGAGCGTGATGAGCGGCGCGGTCTCGCCTATCGCTCGTGATAACGCGAGGATCGTTCCTGTCATCATCCCCGGGAGTGCCGCCGGAAGCACCTGGTGTCGCACGGTCTCCCAGCGTGTGGCGCCGATGGCGTAGGCGCCCTCCCGGATCGCGTTGGGGACGGCTCGCAGCGCTTCGCGGGAGGCGATGATCACGATCGGGAGCACCAGCAGTGCCAGCGTCAGCGCTCCGGCCAGCAAGACTCGTCCGAGATGAAGCGCACGGACGAACACGCCCAGGCCGAGCAACCCGTAGATGATGGAGGGCACCCCGGCGAGGTTGGCGATGTTCGTCTCGATCGCCCGGGTGATCCGGTTCGTCGGTGCGAATTCTTCGAGATAGACGGCGGCGGCGATGCCGATGGGAACCGTGAAGAGTGCCGTGAGCGCCATCAGCCAGAGGGTCCCCAGGAGTGCTGCACGTACACCTGCGCGGGCCGCGAACCGCGAGGGGTAGTTCGTCAGGAAGTGCAGAGAGAGACTCGTCCCTCCATCGAGTAGGAGATCTGCGAGCAACGTCCCGAGCACGACGATCGTCAGGACCGTCGCGCCCACGAGTAGCGCAGTGAACAGGCGGTTCCGGCGTCCGAGTTTGCGTGGTGCGCGGAGCTGCTCGTGCTCGAGCGTGACGACCGCCATCAGTACGCCTGCCGGAATCGGCGGACGAGCCGCTGGCTCGCGATGTTCAAGACGAGGGTCATCATGAACAGCACAGACCCCACGGCGAAGATGCCCTTGAACTCGAGCGACGTTTGCGGCGTGTCTCCCAGCGATGCCTGAACGATGTATCCCGTTAACGTCTGGATGCTGTCGAGGGGGTTGACAGTGAGCTTGGGCGTCGACCCGGCGGCGATCGCGACGACCATCGTTTCACCCACCGCTCGCGACAGCGCGAGGATGATGGATGCCGTTATACCCGACAGCGCGGCGGGCAGGACCACACGGAGCGACGCCGCCATCCGTGAGGCCCCCAGCCCGTAGGCACCTTCACGCAGAGCGCGCGGCACGGCCGCCATCGCGTCCTCCGACACGGAGGCGATGATCGGTACCACCATGATCCCCACGACAACGCCGGCCGAGAGGCCGTTGTAGAAGTCCGCACGGGGGAAGAGCGGCCGCACGATCTCCTTGGTCACGAAGGTCAGAGCGAAGTAGCCCAGTACCACCGTCGGCATCCCCGCCAGCACCTCGAGGGCCGGTTTGAGCCGGCCGCGGATGCGGGGAGATGCGTACTCGGACAGATAGATCGCGGTGCCCACCCCGAGCGGCACCCCGACCAGCGCGCTCAGCGCAGCGATCATCAAGGTCCCACCCAACAGCGGCAGGACGCCGTAGCGATGTGGCGCGATGAGCGCCGACCACTCCGTTCCCGTGAAGAAATCGATGATCGAGACTTCACGGAAGAACGCGAACGTCTCGAAGGCGAGGGTCGCGACGATGCCCGCTGTTGTCGCGATCGACAGACCGCCACACGCCGCCAGCAGGATCCGTATCGCTCGCTCCTTCGGACGCCGCCGCCGGTGCAGAACGAGCCTCGGTGGAAGGCCGGGGCTTGGTGCCCCGGCCGTCGTCTCCCGGTGGGGGGGAAGTGTCGTCAGCCCACGGCCTCCTCGAGCGTTTGCCGTGCCGCACTGAGCTCGTTCGCCGGGAGCTCGATGTAGCCGACGTCGGAGATGATGTCGTTCACGGTGTCGAGGTAGAAGCTCGTGAACTCGGCGACGGCCTCCCTGCCGAGCGATTCCGAGCTGACGTAGATGTACAGCGGCCGTGAGAGTGGCGTGTAGTCGCCGCCCTTGATCGTTTCATCGGTCGGTGCGACGCATCCGTCACCCGAATCGATGCCGAGAGCCGTGATTTCATCATCGTTGGTCTTGTAGTAGGCGTATCCGAAGTAGCCGAGAGCGTAGGTGTCGCCGGCGACGCCCTGGACGAGCACGTTGTCGTCCTCGCTCTGGGTGTAATCCGATCGAGAGGCCCCTTCCTCTCCGACGACCTCGCCTGTGAAGTAGTCGAACGTTCCGGAGTCGGCTCCCGGCCCGTAGAGCTTGATCTCCTCGGCGGGCCAGTCGTCTCTGACGTCTCGCCAGGTCTGCACACTCGAACCCGGCTCCCAGATGCTCTTCAGCTCAGTCGTCGTCAGGCACTCGGCGAACGTGTTCTCGGGGTTGACCACGACGGAGAGGCCATCGATCGCGACCTTGAGCTCGACGAGTCCGACCCCGTTCTCGTCGCAGGCCTGCTTCTCTTCATCCTTGATCGGGCGCGAGGCGTCGGAGATGTCCACTTCGCCGTTGCAGAACTTCTCGAAGCCTCCGCCGGTTCCCGACTGGCCGACCCGGACGTTCGCCTCAGGGTTGGTGCCCCCGAACTCTTCGGCTATCGCCTCGCTGATCGGGAACACGGTTGATGACCCATCGATCTCGATGGTTCCCGAGGCTCCCCCACCGCCGGCAGATCCTTGCGTGTTGCATGCGGCCGCGAAGAGAGCGAGCGGCAAAGCGAGCATCACTATCCGCCTCGTTCTCACGAATGTCCTCCTTTGGGGTTGGTCGACCGAAAGCTAGTCGCGTGACTTGAATGGCTCCCGGTGGCTGCGTGAACGGACGATGAACGCGCTGGTCGCAGACGGCGAAGACGTGCTGCTCGCGGATACGCTCTGCGAACCCAAAGGAGGTCTCAGATGCCCCTGTTCTCGTTCGAAGGACGCAGTCCCGTCGTCGATGCGACCGCGTTCATCGCGCCAACGGCGACCCTGATCGGTGACGTCACGGTTGAGGCTGGCGCCTCGGTCTGGTACGGCGCCGTGATCCGCGCGGATTACTCAGCCGTCGTCGTCCGTGCTGGGGCGAATGTGCAGGACGGGGCAGTCATCCACGGCCCCCCGGGCGAAGCGACGGAGATCGGGCCGGGAGCCACCGTCGCACACAACTGCGTCGTGCACGGGGCGATCCTCGAGGAGGAGTGCCTCATCGCCAACGGCGCGATCATCCTCGACGGTGCACGGATCGGTGCTCGATCGCTCGTCGCCGCTGGAGCTGTCGTCTCCTCGAACCAGGAGATCCCTGCTGGAGTGCTTGCCGCCGGAGTTCCCGCGCAGGTCAAGCGGCAGATCGAGGGCACGCCCTCAGAGTTCTGGGTGAAGGCAAATCCTTCGGCCTACCAGGAGCTTGCGCAGCGACATCGCGCCGGCGTGGCACCGGCCTAGGGCTCGAAGCGGTAGCCGAGCCCCCGTACTGTCACGAGATACTTCGGATTCGCAGGATCGTTCTCGATCTTCGAACGCAGGCGCTTGACGTGGACGTCGAGGGTTCTGGTGTCGCCGAAGTATTCCTCGCCCCAGACCTGGGCCAGGAGCGACTCTCGCGCGATGAGCTTCCCGGCTCTGCGGATGAGCACCTCGAGGAGCGCGAACTCCTTCGGGGGCAGGTCGACCACGCCGCCTCGAACACGGACCTCATGCCGTTCCGTGTCCATATCGACGACGCCTGCCACCAGGTGCGTCGCGTGCGTCGCAGCCTCCGGATGGCTCGAACGGCGTAGGACCGCCCTCACCCGCGCGATGAGCTCCGGCATGCTGAACGGCTTCGTGATGTAGTCGTCCGCGCCGATCTCGAGTCCCAAGACCTTGTCGGCCTCCGTGTCCTTCGCCGTCACCATCACGATCGGAACGGTCGCGAATCGCCGGATCTCGCGACAGACGTCTGCACCGGGCATGCCCGGCAACATCAGATCGAGCAGGACGAGATCCGGTTTCCACGATCGAACGAAGTCGACGACCTTGAGGCCGTCGGTCAGCACGTTGCAATCGAACCCTTCGGACTGCAGTCCGTAGCGGACGGAATCGGCGAGAGAAGGTTCGTCCTCGACAATCAGGATCCGGCTCAATGCTGCGCCCCGTTGTCGTTCGGCTCCCTGCGAGCCGGAAGCACGAGCGTGAACTTCGACCCAACCCCGAGCTCGGTCTCGACGTCGACTCGACCGCCGTGGTTCTCGGCGACATGACGCACGATGGCGAGGCCCAAACCTGTGCCGCCGGTCACCCGAGAGCGTGCCTTGTCCACACGGTAGAAACGCTCGAAGACCCGTGGCACCTCGTCGGCTGGGATGCCGATGCCCTGGTCGGCTACGGCGACGGCAACCCCGTCCGGGGTTCGACGTGCCTCGAGCTCGATCTTCCCCGACTCCGAGTAGCGAACGGCGTTGTCGACGAGGTTCTTCACGGCCATGGAGAGCTGCGAGGCGTCTGCTTCGACGACCATGCCCGAGCGGTGGACGACGAGATCGATGGCCTTCACCTCGGCCACCGGTCGGGCACGGTCGGCCGCTTCGGCGAGCACCGCATCGATCTCGACCGTCGAGGCCTGGATGGCGCCGCCCGCTTCGACACGCGACAGATCGAGCAGGTCGGTGACAAGCCCCGCTAGACGAGCCGACTCCATGCCCAGTCGCTCGACGAATCGTGTAGCGGTATCGAGGTCGCCCGAGGCGAGCGCCGTGGCAGCGGTCTCGGCGAGCGCGCGTATCGCAGCCACGGGCGTCTTCAGCTCGTGAGACACGTTCGCCACGAAATCCCGCCGCACTTGGTCGAGACGATACGACTCGGACAGATCCGACAGCAGCACGATGATCGACCCGTCTCCGAGCGGGACAGCCCGAGCGCGCGCCGGCTTGGCAGCCGGGGTCCACAGGGTGACGTCCTCGGCGACGACCGCTCCCTCGAGTTGAGATTGTGCCGCGACGCGCTCGAGATCAGGTTGTCCGAGGCGCCGCGTGACGTTGAGGACCCTGTCGTTGAGGAAGGCGCGCGCTGTCGGGTTGGCGTATTCGACGAAACCTGCAGGATCGACGATCAGGACGCCGTCGGCTGCATGCGCCAGCGCCGCTTGACGGCGACGGGCCTCGGCGGATGCCTGTTCGATCAGCTCATTCGCGCGCCGTTGTTCGGCGGCGACAATCGAGGCGAGCTCGGCCGCCGGCACGTCCGTCCTGTGCGGCAGCGTGGTACGCAGCTCCTCAAGGGGACGGCCGTAACGCGTGCGGAGGCTCGTTGCGAGCGCCAGCGTGGCAACGACGATCACAGCGAGCGCTGCCAGCCGACCCCACGGGCCGAGCAACGACAAGCCGATCGCGGAGAACCCGGAAACGAGTCCCCATCCGAGGACGAGGCGGGTGATGGACGCCATCTCGCGACCACAGTAGGCCCCGAGCCCGAGCCTGCGCGGAACGTTTCATGAACGATCCGTGAACGACGGCCGGGAGCTTGTGACGTTTGGAGTTCTGTCGCCCGCGCCTCCATCCCGGTAAACTTCCTCAACGGGACGCGCGTACCGTCGGCCCGACACCCATGTCGGATCGGCTCCCGTGAACCCCCGGAGAGGAGCGACGTCCGACGTGCCCGTGACGGTTGTGGTGGGCGCCCAGTGGGGCGACGAGGGCAAAGGCAAGGTCACCGACCTCCTTGCCCAACCAGGTGAACGTTCCGCGGCGGAGGGACCGGTCGAGGTCGTCGTCAGGTACCAGGGCGGCGACAACGCGGGGCACACGATCGTCGTCGGGGACGAGGTTCACAAGCTCAATCTGATCCCGTCCGGCGTCCTGCACCCGAACGTGACGCCGGTGATCGGCAACGGCGTCGTGGTCAATCCCCAGCGGCTGATCGAGGAGATCGACGAGCTCGAGGCACGTGGGATCTCGTGCGCCAAGCTCCGCGTGTCGTACAACGCCCATCTCGTCATGCCGTATCACCTCGCGCTCGACAAGGTCACCGAGCGCTACCTCGGCCGCAACCGGTTGGGGACGACGATGCGCGGGATCGGCCCGGCGTTCGCCGACAAGGCCGCGCGCGTGGGCCTGCGGGTCCAGGACCTGTTCGACGAGAAGATCTTCGGAGAGAAGCTCGACCTCGTCCTGCGTGAGAAGAACGCGATCCTCGCCAAGATCTACGGCAAGCTTCCGCTCGATCCTGGTGACATCGTGGATCAGTACATGGCGTACGCCGAGCGCATGAAGCCGTACGTCACCGACGCGACGGCGTTGGTGCACGAGGCGATTGACAGGGGCAAGCACGTCCTGCTCGAGGGCGCGCAGGCGACCCTGCTCGACCTCGATCACGGGACCTATCCGTTCGTCACTTCTTCGAACCCTGTGGCCGGCGGAGCATGCGTCGGCGCCGGGATCGCTCCGCGCGACATCACTCGCGTGATCGGGGTGGCGAAGGCGTATCTGACTCGTGTCGGCGCCGGTCCCATGCCGACGGAGATCCACGGTGAAGCCGCTGAGGAGATGCTCGAGCGGAGCGGCCGCGATCCACGCGCCGGCATCGAGTTCGGGACGCGGACGGGTCGGCAACGGCGTCTCGGCTGGTTCGATGCCGTTCTCTTGCGTTACGCCGATCGCGTCAATGGCTTCACCGAGCTCGTCATCACGAAGATGGACGTGCTGTCCGGCTACAAGGAGCTCCCGGTCTGTACCGCGTACGCGTACGGCGAGGAGACGTACCGGGACTTCCCGGCGCATCAGAGCGTCTTCCACCACGCGGAGGCGATCTACGAACGGCTGCCGGGTTGGAGCGTCGATATCTCGAAGGTGCTCACCTCGAACGAGATGCCGAGCGAGGCTCGCCGCTTCCTCGAGTTCCTCGAGCAGGAGACGGGAGTGCCGATCCATATCGTCTCCGTCGGCCCCGAACGCGAACAGACCCTCCGTCTCGCTGCGTAGCTAGTGCCCCTGCTCAGAACCTTGGTGTGTTAAATGAGTCAACTTTTGAGGTTTAGCCGTCATGCTGCTCTCATGTCGAGCCAGGAGGTGAGCATGGCACGCAAGCCGAAGGTGTTCGTGCGCCCCATCTCCGATGAGGAGGGGCAGCGGCTGGTCCGGATCACGCGCCGTTCGAAGGATCCCGTGCGGCTGCGACGAGCCATCGTCGTGCTGTCCTCGGCCCAGGGGCGATCGGTGGCAGACATCGCCTCGCTCTTGGAGGTATCGCAGAACTACGTGCGCGGCGTCATCCACGACTTCAACGACACGGGGTTTGAGGCGCTCGACCCAAAATGGAACGGGGGTAGGCCACGGGTCTTCGACGACACCGTGCGAAAGCGCATCGCCCGCATCGCGCTGGCCCGCCCCCGCGACCTGGGCGAACCCTTCACCTGCTGGAGCCTGTCCAAGCTGCGTGAGTACCTGATGAACAACAGGGTGGTGGCAACGATCTCCACCGAGACGCTGCGACGCATCCTTGCTGAGCGCAACATCACCTTCGTTCGCACCAAGACGTGGAAGGAATCGGCCGACCCCGACTACGAGGCCAAGAAAAACCATGTTCTTGAGCTGTATGACGCCGCCCCCAAGGGCGGGCGGGTGATCTGCGTGGACGAGTTCGGCCCGCTCAACCTCCTGCCCAGGGCCGGCCGTGGCTGGAGCATGCGGGGCCAGCCTCGGCGTCTGCGTGCCACCTACACCAGAACCCACGGGGTCAAGCACCTGTTCGGTGCCCTCGACCTGGCCACCGGCGAGATCATCTGGCGCATCAGAGATCGCAAGCGCTGGCGCGAGTTCCTCTCCTTCCTCAAGGTGTTGCGCATGCGATACACCGAGCACCTGTATGTGGTCTGCGACAACTTCTCGCCTCACCTCAAGGGCGAGGTGGCCACGTGGGCTGACGCCAACGACGTTGAGCTCGTCTTCGTCCCCACCAACGCCAGCTGGTTGAACTGGATCGAGTGCGAGTTCTCGGCACTGCGATACTTCGCACTCAACGGTTCCGACTATGCATCGCACGCCGAGCAGAACGCGGCCATCGGCGCCTACCTCCGTCGCCGCAACTCCAAAACCCAGCCCAAGATTCACTTCGCCGTCAACTCCAAGATCCGTCCGGATTACCTACGCAAGGTTTCGTGAAGGGGCACTAGAGTCGGGCCGTGAGGATCCTCGTCGTCGGCTCCGGGGGCCGGGAGCACGCCCTCGCGTGGAAGCTCGCGCAGAGCTCGCAGGTGACCGAGATCATCTCCGCACCAGGGAATCCGGGCATGGCCGAGCTCGGTCGTGCCGTGCCGGTTCCGGCCGACGACCTGCAGGGGCTGAGCCGGCTGGCCGAGGACGAGTCCGTCGATCTGGTCGTGGTCGGACCGGAAGCTCCCCTGGTGGGGGGGTTGAGCGACATCCTCACCGCGCGCAACATCCCGGTGTTCGGTCCCAGCCGCGCCGCTGCAGAGATGGAAGGCAGCAAGGTGTTCTGCCGCGAGCTGGCCCGACGCCACGGCGTCCCGATGGCCGAGGGCGAGAGCTTCGACGATCCGGACGCGGCCTTCGACTACGCGAGGACGATCTCCCCGCCCATCGTGGTCAAGGCCGAGGGGCTGGCTGCGGGCAAAGGCGTGATCATCTGCGCCGACCTCGCCGAGGCTCGCGCTGCGATCGACGGGATCATGCGCGAGCGGATGTTCGGGGAAGCGGGCAGCCGCGTGGTTGTTGAGGAGTTCCTCGAGGGACGGGAGACGTCGATCTTCTGCCTGACCGACGGCGAGGCGCGAGTGATCTTGGAGCCCGCCCAGGACTACAAGCGCGCGCGAGACGGCGACGCGGGTCTCAACACGGGCGGGATGGGCTGTTATTCGCCCGTGCCTTGGCTGAGCGCAGGTGTACGCGAGCAAGCGATCCGCGAGATCGTCATGCCGTTGCTCGACGGGCTGGCCGAGGAAGGACGTCCCTACCGGGGCTGCCTCTACGGCGGACTGATGATCACGGACAAGGGCCCGCGCCTGATCGAGATCAACGCACGCTTCGGCGACCCGGAGACGCAGGTTCTGTTGCCACGGCTGCGCAGTGACTTAGCCGAGCTCCTCGCCGCCTGCGCTATGGGCGAACTCGCTGCTCAGAGCGTCGAGTGGAGCGGTGAGGCCGCCGTCAGCGTTGTCGTCGCGTCCCGCGGCTATCCCGAAGCGTACGAGACCGGTGTCGGGATCGAGGGGATCGGGCAAGCCGAGTCGGTTGGTAACGTCGCCGTGTTCCATGCCGGCACCACGAGGAAGGAGGGGCGGTTGGTCAGTGCAGGCGGCCGCGTCCTGAGCGTCTCGGCATGGGACCCATCCATCCCCGAAGCTCGCGCCCGCGCTTACGAAGCTGTGGGGCGCATCCAGATGGACGGGGCTTACGCGCGGTCGGACATCGCGAGCGGCGTCTAGTCAGCGCAGCGGCTTGCGTCCGAAGACGCCGAACTGGTGGGCCCCGCTCCCGATGAAGCTCGGGTCCTGCATGGCCGCACTGGCCACGTCCATGTCATCCGGCGCCACCGCGCCCGATGCCAGCAAGGGCTCGCGGAACATCTCCCACGTCAGCATGTTGGTAACCGGTCCGGAGCGGCTTCCGGGCGCGTAGAGCCTCGTCTGCTCGGCGAAGAAATCCTCGAGGCCGAGCGCGGCCACCATGCCGACGACCTTCTCGCCGAAGCCGAGATCCATGAACTGGGAAAGGAAGTCACGCAGGGCTGCGTACACGCGCTCCACGGCCCCCGCGGCCAGATGCTCTCGCGTCACGAACAGCGGATCCGTGAACATCGGCTCTTCGACCACGAGCCAACCTCCGGGACACAGCGAGGCCACCATCCTCTCGATGGCGAGCTGCGGATCGGGCAGGTGCATGAGGACGTGACGGCAGTGGGCGAGGTTGTACCGTCCCTCTTCCAGTGGGTCGGTGAGGATGTCGTGCTCGCGGAGCTGGACGTATGGTCCCTCGACGTGGTCGAGCATGC
>JBOGXL010000399.1:0-9594 GCA_050694575.1 Actinomycetota bacterium
AGCGGCGCGATCCGCGCAAGCACAACGAAGTCGAGGCGCTGCACGTGGTCGGTGATGTCGAGGGACGTCGGTGCGTCCTCGTCGACGACATGATCGACACGGGAGGCACCATCGCGGCGGCGGCCGACGCGCTCACGGCGCACGGCGCGTCCGAGGTCTATGCCGCCAGCACGCACGCCGTGCTCTCGGGCCCGGCGATCCAGCGGCTGACCGACTCGCCCATCCGGAAGGTGGTGGTGACCAACACGATCCCCGTCCCTCCGGAGAAGGGCTTCTCGAAGCTCGCGGTCGTATCGGTCGGGCCGATCATCGCCGACGCCATCCGGGCCGTTTTCGAGGACGAGTCGGTGTCCGGTCTGTTCGGCGGGGATAACTGACCCCCGTCTGGTAGCGTAAGCAGCCCGGCCCGACCGGCCGACGTCAAGAGAGTCCAGATGGCCGAAGACATCGTTCTGACCGTGCAGCCCCGTGAGGGGCGAGGGCGCAGCGAGGTGCGCAAGTTGCGTGCCGAGGGTCTGCTGCCCGGAGTCATCTACGGAACGGGCATCGAGCCGGAGGCCCTGTCCGTGCCGCGCTCGGAGCTCCTCCGTGTACTGCACGCCCACGGCGCCCACCCGCTCGTGACGGTGAAGGTCGAAGGGGGCAAGGAGTACCTGGCCCTCGTTAAAGACCTGCAGGTCGACGCGGTCCGGCTCGTGGCGCTACACGTCGACTTCCATCGCGTGCGCGAGGACCAGACCGTTCAGACGGAGGTCGAAGTCGTGCTCGACGGGACACCGGCCGGCGTCAAGGTCGGCGGGATCCTCGAGCAGATCATCCGCACCGTGGGTGTCGAAGCCCTGCCGCGCGACCTTCCCGAGAGCATCACGTTCGACGTCTCGGCCATGGAGATCGGCGACGTCTCGCGTGTCGGCGATCTTGCCGCTCCGGCGGGTGTCACGATCCTCACCGATCCCGAGCAGACGCTCGCGTCGGTCGTCGCTCCCCGCGTCGAGGAAGAGGCCGGCCTCTCGGCCGAGGACGCGGAGGCGCTGGCCGCCCTTTCGCCGGAGGAGCTCGAGGCGCTGCGCGAGCTGGCTGCGGCCGAGCCGGCCGAGGGCGCCGAAGAGCCTGCCGAAGGCGAAGAGCCGTCCGAGCCGAGCGAGGCCCCCGAAGAGGGTTAGCCGGTGTTCGGGCGCGGTGGTCGTCCGCGCTACGTCATAGTCGGCCTCGGCAACCCGGGTCCTGCATACGCGCGAACGCGTCACAACGTCGGCGCGGAGCTCGTCGAGCGGCTCGCCGCCGAGGCACGCATCGATCTCAAGCGCCAGCGTGGGCAGGCCCGCGTCGCCGAGGCCGAGCTCGAAGGGGTGCCCGTCGTCCTCGCCATCCCGACCACGTACATGAACGAGTCGGGACGCCCCATCGCTCGTCTCGTGCGCAAGCAGGGGATACGCCCCGATCAGCTCTTGATAGTCCAGGACGAGCTCGACCTCCCGCCCGGCCGTGTCCGCCTCAAGGCCGGTGGCGGGACGGCGGGCCACAACGGTCTCGAGTCGATCGCTGCGGTTTTGCGCTCGCGCGACTTCCTTCGCCTCCGCATCGGCGTCGGTAAGCCGCCCTCCAAGCAGGAGGGCGCCGACCACGTCCTCTCGAAGCTGCGTCCCGAGGACCGCGAGATCGTGGACGGGTCGATGGAGCAAGGCCTCGAAGCCGTCCGCGTGCTCGTCCGCGACGGACTCGATGCCGCGCAGAACGTTCTGCACGCTCCGCGCGGCGAAAGCGGAACGAGCGCCGAGTAGACTCGATCTTTCGACGAGGGCCCGGTTCTTGCGATCGGGCCCTTATTCGGCGTTGCTTTGGAGGATGGATTGGCCGCACCGCTTCGTCGTCTGCTCGACCGATGGGAGCGCGACCCTGTTTTCCGCGACGTGCTGTTCGGCGGCGGGGAGGGGGTGGCGATCCCCGATGCCGTCCGTCCGTACTTCGTCGCGGGCCTCGCCGACGCGCTCGAGCGTTGCGTCCTGGTCGTGGTGCCCACCGAAGCCGAGGCCGAAGCGCTGCGCACGGCGACGGACGAGTTCCTCCGGCCGACCGCTCTCCTCAGCGCCTGGGATGTCTTGCCCTACGAGGGCCTGTCTCCCGACCCGCGGATCTCGGCCCACAGGCTCGAAGCGCTCCGTCTCCTCGCGCACGGTTCGGGTCCGCGCGTGGTCGTCGCATCGGCTCGCGGGTTCATACAGAAGCCGTCCCCGGGTTCTGCCGACCTCGAACCTCTGCAACTGCGCGTCGGCGAGTCGATCGACCGCGACGACTTGAGCCGCGGGCTCGTCGAGCTCGGCTACGTCCGCGAGGACGTGGCCGTCGAGGCCGGCACGTTCGCCGTTCGCGGTGGCATAGTCGACGTCTTCCCCGCACAGGACGATCGTGTCGCCCGCGTCGAGCTCTTCGGCGACGAGATCGAGTCGGTCCGCTGGGTCGATCCGGCCACGCAACGATCCATCGCCGATGCGACGGGTGTGCTGATGGTCGCGCGCACCGAGCTGCCGCCGGCGTCGCAAGTCCGCGAACGAGCCGTGGAAGCGGCGGACGCCGCTCGCGAGCGTCCGTATCTGGAGGACGTCGCCGATCGACTCGAACGCCTCGCGTCGGGTGTTGTGCCGGAAGGCGTCGAGTCGCTGCTGCCGCGGATCTGGAAGCGCGAGCTCGACTCGCTCGGCTCCCAGCTCCCGGATGGTTGCGTTGTCGTCGTGTTCGATCCGCTGCGAACGTCCGACGAAGCCGCGAAGGCCGTCGAGCAGGAGGAAGAGCTAGCATCGTTGTGGGCCGACCCGGCGCGTCTCGAGCGAGAGGTCGCCGAGCGTCCGGACGTCATCCGCGACGAGGAGGGCGTGCTCCTCCTGCCGCTCGACGAGGTGGTCGCCGACGTTCGCACGGCCGGGCTCGACGTCTGGCGGATGGAGCCGTTCGCGTCGTCACCAGAAGCGGTGACCCTCGATGCCCACGCTTGGGAGCCGATCTCTCCGCGTGCGCTCCTCGAACGGTGCCGCACGCTGCGCGCGGAGGGCAACGACATCGTCTTCTGTGCGCTCCCGCGCGAGGTCCCCGCCGTCGGCACGCGGCTCGCCGAGGAAGGTCTCGCCGGCTCGGACGTTCTCGCGTCGCACCTGCACGGCGGATTCGTCGCGCCGTCGCTCGGCCTCGCCGTCGTCACCCACACCGAGTGGCATGCTCGGCCGCCGGCGCCCAGCCGACCGCGGCGGCCGAAGCGGCCCGCGGCCTTGGGCGAGCTCGAGCCCGGTGATCTCGTCGTGCATTCGCACCACGGCATCGGTCGTTACGTGGCGATGGAGACGCGCGAAGTGGCCGGGTTCGTGCGCGAGTACCTGGTCATCGAGTACGCGGGGGACGACCGCCTGTTCGTCCCCACCGACACGACGGAGTCGCTCCAGCGGTACGTCGGGTCGGAGGAGCCGGGGCTGTCGCGCCTGGGGACGGCGGATTGGGAGAGGACCAAGGCTCGCGTGCGGAAGCGCGTGCGCGACATCGCCGCCGACCTGATCCGGCTGTACTCGGCCCGCCTGAAAGCGGAAGGTCACAGCTTCCCGCTGGACACACCGTGGGAGCGCGAGCTCGCGGAGTCGTTCCCGTTCGACGAGACACCGGATCAGCTCCGCGCCATCGAGGACATCGGTCGCGACATGAACCGGCCGCTCCCCATGGATCGGCTCATCTGCGGCGACGTCGGGTACGGCAAGACCGAGGTCGCCGTCCGGGCGGCCTTCAAGGCCGTCGTCGAGGGGAAGCAAGCCGCGGTTCTCGTGCCGACGACTCTGCTCGCGCAACAACACTTCGCGACGTTCACCGAGCGTTTCCGTCCGTTCCCCGTGAAGGTCGCGATGCTCTCCAGGTTCGTGGATGCGCGCGAGCAACAGGACGTCATCGCCAGGCTCGCCACCGGCGAGACCGATCTCGTCATCGGTACGCACCGGCTCCTTTCGTCCGATGTCCAGTTCCGCGACATCGGCCTGCTCATCGTCGACGAGGAGCATCGGTTCGGCGTCGCCCAGAAGGAGCAGTTGCGGAGGATGCGCGTCGATGTGGACGTGCTGACCCTGACGGCCACACCGATCCCGCGCACGCTCGAGATGTCGCTCTCGAGCATCCGCGACCTGTCACTGATCGACACGGCGCCGGCCGACCGTCGTCCCGTGCGCACGTTCGTCGGTCCCTTCGACGAGCGGTTGCTGACGGCGGCGATCCGGCGTGAGATCGGCCGCGGCGGCCAAGTGTTCGTTGTTCACAACCGCGTCCAAACGATAGGACGCGAGCTCCGTCGTCTCCAGCGCCTCGTCCCGGAGGCACGCATCGCCGTGGGGCACGGGCAGATGGATCCGGAGCGGCTCGAGCGAGCGATGCTCGACTTCTGGGAGCGGCGCGTCGACGTTTTCTTGTGCACGACGATCATCGAAGCCGGGCTGGACATCCCAACCGTGAATACGTTGATCGTCGATCGCGCGGACCGGCTCGGCCTCGCGCAGCTCTACCAGCTCCGCGGTCGCGTGGGGCGGGCCGGGGAGCAGGCCTACGCGTACCTCTTCTTCCCGACGAACGTGAGGCTCACCCCAACGGCGCACGAACGCTTGAAGACGCTCGCCCAGTACACCGAGCTCGGCTCCGGCATGGCGATAGCGATGCGCGACCTCGAGATCCGGGGGGCCGGGAACCTCCTCGGAGCCGAACAACACGGACACATCGAGGCCGTCGGCTTCGAGATGTACGTCCGCCTCCTCGAAGAGGCGGCGAAGGAGCTCCGCGGCGTTGCGTCCGAACAGCCGCTCGAGGTCCGGATCGATCTTCCGGTGAACGCCTACCTCCCGACGTCCTACATCGACCGCGAGCCCTTGCGACTCGCGGCCTATCGGCGCATAGCGGAGTCGATCACGGCCTCAGACGTCGACGACGCGGCCGAGGAGCTCCGGGACCGATTCGGCCCGCTGCCCGCCCCCGCCCGAAGCCTCCTCGACGTCGCCCGGTTGCGTGCGGAGTCCAGAGCCGCCGGCATCACCGCGATCAGCGTCGCGCCCCACGAGCTGCACGGCCGTGTCGCGAAGCTCCGTCCGGTGCGCCTCGATACCGAACGGGTGCAGTGGCTCCGTTCGGCGTATCCGCGCGCCGTGCTGACGGAAGCCACGGAGACCCTGCTCCTCCCGACGCCGCAGGACGGCGATCTCGTGTCCTGGCTGCGCGAGACGCTGAGCGGTGTATTCGCCCGTGATATCGTCCCGGCCGACCTATGATCCGCCGTTTCCTTCTGATCCCTCTCATCGGTGCGGCCGTGCTGGTCTCGTCGTGCTCGACGTTCGCCGTCGCGGCGGCCACCGTCAACGGCCAGAAGATCCGTGAGACCCAGGTCGAGGATGAGCTCGACCGCGTCCGCGCCGACCCGACCTTCCAGGACCTGCTCCAGCGACAAGCCGATGAGCTGCGCGGCGTCGCCCGCCGGAACATCCTCACCGGCCTCATCCGTCAGGTGATCCTCGAGCAAGAGGCGCTCCGGCGCGACGTCGAAGTGACGCAGGAACAGATCAACCGCTTGATCTCCCAGGAGGCCGGGCGTCAAGGATTGACGGTCGAGCAGTTCCGGACGGCGAACAATCTCTCGCCGACCGATGCCCGGGTCATCGGCGAGCGGATCGTCCGGCAGTTCGAGCTCCGTCGCCGCGTGACCGAGGAAGTCGCGGTGAGCGACGGAGAGGTGCGACGTGCGTACGACGCTCAGAGGGAAGCCTTCGAAGAGGTGAACCTGCTCCGCATCACCGTGCGCACACAAGCCGACGCTCGGCGCGTGCAACAGGAGCTCGATCGCGGAGAGACTTTCGCGCGGCTTGCTCCCCGCTTGTCGATAGACGACCTCGCCGAGGAGGGCGGCGACATGGGGTACGTGCCGTTGGCGTCGTTGCCCCCTCAGGCCCAGTCGGCGATCCAGAACTCTGTCGAAGGGGGTGTGACAGAGCCGATCGTGGGCGCCGATGGCATAGAGATCTACCGTGTCGTGAACCGGCGGTCGCGTCCCTTCAGTGCCGTCGAGGATGTCCTCCGCGCTCAGCTGGCCGATCAAGCCCGGGAGCAAGCCTTCGAGGAATGGTTGAACGAACGGTTGCAGAAGGCCAGCGTCGTCGTGAACCCCAAGTACGGCCGGTTCGATCGCGAGTCGATGCAAGTCGTGCCGGGAGGCGGCGAGCGGCTACGTCCGTAGACCGTTGAGCGACGCAGACGGCCTCGGCCCGGAGGCCGAGGTGCAGGCGAAGTTCGTCGAACCGTCCGGAGAAGCCTTCCGCCGCCTCGTCGAGGTGATGGCGAGGCTCCGGACGGATTGTCCGTGGGACCGAGAGCAGACGCATCTGACCCTGGCGCGGCATCTCCTCGAGGAGACGTACGAGACGCTCGAGGCCATCGATACCGGCGACCTGGACGCCCTGCGGGAGGAGCTCGGCGACCTCGTGATCCAAGTGGTCTTCCATTCGAACATCGCGTTCGAGGAAGGCGCGTTCACCATCGCCGACGTCCTCGACGAGCTTCGGAACAAGCTCGTCCGCCGACACCCACACGTGTTCGGCGACGTCGAGGTAACGGGAGCCGAAGAGGTCAAGGCGAACTGGGAGCAGATCAAGCGTCGCGAGAAGCCCACGAAGATCTACGAAGGCATCCCGAAATCACTCCCGGCGCTGGCCCGCGCGGCGAAGCTCGAGCGGCGGACGGCCGAACTCGGTTTGGCTCCCGGCTGGTCGGAGGAGCGCGGGGTCCTCGACCACCTCTCCGAGGAGCTGGATGAGCTCCGAGTTGAGCTCGCGCGTCCCGAGCGGGACGGCGGACGCGTCGAAGCAGAGCTGGGGGACGTGCTCTTCGTCCTGGTCGGCCTGGCCAACAGACTGCGGATCGACCCCGAGGACGCCCTCAGGCGGATGCTCGGGCGCTCGGAGGCGCGCATCAAGACGGTGGAGGACATGGCCTCGTCGGAGGGCAAGACGCTCGAATCGTTGTCGGAGGACGACCGAAGGCGATACTGGGAGCAGGCGAAACGGGAGCACATCTGACGTGACGACCCCACCCACGGCTATCGATCGCGTGCACGCGCGCGAGATCCTCGACTCTCGCGGCAACCCGACCGTCGAGGCCGAGATAGTCCTGTCCTCCGGCGCGCGCGGACGTGCGGCGGTTCCGTCCGGCGCGTCCACGGGGGCCCACGAGGTGCACGAGCTGCGCGACGGCGGCCAGCGCTTCGCCGGGAAGGGTGTCCGCAGGGCAGTGACCTCGGTCGTCGACCACATCGCTCCCGAGATCGTCGGCCGTGACGCGCTCGATCAGCGTGGCCTGGACGAAGCCCTCCGGCTTCTCGACGGCACCCCGAACTTCGCCGGCCTGGGCGCGAACGCCGTCCTGGGCGTGTCGCTGGCCGCCGCGCATGCGGCGGCCGCGCAGCTGGGCGTCCCTCTCTACCGGTTCTTGGGCGGGCCCGGTGCGAGCACGCTTCCCGTCCCGTTCTTCAATGTCGTCAACGGCGGCGCGCACGCCGACAACGCGATCGACTTCCAGGAGTTCATGATCGCCCCCTTGGGCCTCCCGTCGTTCTCGGAAGCCCTGCGCGCGGGGGCCGAGGTGTACGCGCATCTGCGGAGGATCGCGCACGACAGGGGCTACAACACCAACGTCGGTGACGAAGGTGGCATCGCACCCGATCTCGACGGCACGCGGGCGGCGCTGGACCTGGTGTCGGAAGCGATAGAGGCCGCGGGGTACACGCCCGGGACCGACGTCGCTCTCGCCGCCGATCCCGCGTCGACGGAGTTCCATCGCGACGACGGCTACCACCTCGACGGGAAGGTTCTGTCGAGCGAGGCGCTCGTCGACGTGCTCGATGACCTCACGAGCGCCTACAAGATCGTGTCGATCGAAGATCCGTGCTCGGAAGAAGACTGGGAAGGCTGGAACATCCTCACGCAGAAGCTCGGCTCCCGAATGCAGCTCGTTACCGACGACCTGACGGTCACGAACCCGACTCGCCTCCGGCGTGCCATCAATGAGAGGTGTGGGAACGCCTTGCTCGTGAAGCCGAATCAGATCGGCACGTTGACGGACACGCTGGACGCGATAGACGTCGCCCGCCGGGCAGGCTGGGCGTCGATGCTCTCGCACCGTTCGGGTGACACCGAGGACGTGACCGTCGCCCACCTCGCCGTGGCCACCGGCGTGGGCCAGATCAAGGCCGGCGCACCCGCACGTGGCGAGCGGACGGCCAAGTACAACGAGCTCCTTCGCATCGAGGAGCAGCTCGGCTCGGGAGCCCGATACGGCGGGTGGGAAGCGCTGTCCGGAAGCGCACCGTGAGCGCGCTGCGCGTGTCGGTCCTCGGACAACGCCGGCTGATGGTCGCCCTTACCCTCCTCGTGGCCGCTTTCGTTCTGTTCTTCCCGGCCCGGCAGCTGATCGTCCAGCGCGAGCGCATCACGACCCTCGAAGCGCGCCGCTCGGCTCTCCGGGCGGAGAACGAGCGCCTCGCGGACAGGGCTTCTCGCCTCTCCGACCCCTCCGAGGTTGAAGCGATGGCACGCGAGCGGCTCGCTCTGGTCCGGCCCGGCGAGAAGGCGTATTTCGTCGAACCGACAGAAGCCCCCGAAGCGCCGGCGGCCGAGGGCGGCCGTTCCGTCTGGTCCCGGGCGTGGTCCTGGGTCACGTCGCTGCTGCGCGGAAAAAGCTGACGGATGCGCCGGCGGCCCTTGTTCGTCCTCCTTGTGCTCGCGCCCACGCTGATCTTCGGGTCGTGCAGCGGCCGGTCCGGGCCCGGCGCCGTCCAGATCGAAGGCCCGTCGTTCGAGCCCAGACGCATAGCGATCCGGACGCTGGAGCCCGGGCCGACACCTTCTCCGACGCCGACGCCGAGCCCAACACCCCCTCCAACGCCCACACCGGCGCCGATCCCGCCGCCGCGGTCGGCGACGGTGACCTCGGCGGCCGGCACCCAGGAAGGGCAGATCAGCTCGTTCTGCTGGAGCGACCAGGTCGGCGGGTCCTCCCAGTGCTACTCGCACGATCAGCCCGGGCAGCCCAAGGCTCTCGCCGCTAGGTCGGGCGAGAAGCTCATGCTCAGGCTGGACGCCCAGATCCCGCCCAACGAGGAGTCGATCCGGCCCTTCCAGGGGTCGCGGTCGGATTTCCCGTCCCAGCGGATCGATCCGGCCCTCGAGACCGAGCTGACGATAGACCTGCCCGAGGGCATCTGGTCGATGGACGTCTGCGCCACCTGGCACGGCCGGGGCCAGCCCATCTGCTGGCTGTTCAAGCTGGAAGTGGGCAGCTAACCAGCGCGTCCGGCTCTTGCGCGCTCCCGCGCGCTCCCAGTTGATCGGGGGCGCTCCGCGCCCTTCGGGCGCTGCGCCCCCCGAACCCCAGCCCGGCGGCTCCGCTTCGCTCCGCGGCCCCCCGAACCCCCCCGCTGCGGGGGCCGAGGACTGTGGATAAAGGGTCTTGACGACTGCGGGTCAGGGGCGTATAACCGGGATATCTGTTGTACGGCGTTGACCACCCGTTGACGCCAGTGTAGGCATGCCGCTACAC
>JBOGXL010000400.1:0-3090 GCA_050694575.1 Actinomycetota bacterium
GCGCCCGGGCCGAATCTCAGGATTATCCCGAGCACGATCATGCCGATGGCCGTCCCGAAGATCATCAGCGCCAGGACGAAGAAGGCCAGCGGCAGGCCGAGATCGAACGCCGTGAAGCCGAAGAGCGCCCACGCGATCCCGATCATGATCACCCAGCCGGCGAGCACCTTCGACAGCGACCACGCCACGGCTCCGGCGATGTACTCGCTCGGCCGCAACGGCGACACGAGCAGGTTCAGCACGTTGTGCGTCCACGACGTGTCGTCGAGGAACGTGATCCCGATCCCGAGGTTCGACCGGAACACGATGTCCCACAGCAGCACACCGCCGATGAGGAACCCGACGGCGACGGGCAGGTCCACGTCCTGACGCGCGATGAACAGCGACAGCAGACCCCAGAGCAGCAGGTCCATCGCCGGCCAGAACAGCATGTCGAACACGCCCGGCAGTGAGTGCTTCAGGCTGTAGGCGTGCCTGATGTAGACGGCCCAGATCCGCCGGAGGCTGTTTCGCACCTCCGACCGACCGGGCTCCGACACTTCAGGGGGTGGGCCCCCCGGCTCGATGACTTCCATCGTTTTGCTCATCTCCGACTCCTATTCGGCCGGGCCCTGAAGACCGCGGGCCTGGTGCGCTATGTGCAGGAACGTCTGCTCCATGTCCGTCGTGCCGTACTTCGCGGCGATCTCGGTGGGCGAGCCGTCGGCGACGATCCGTCCTCGCGCGACGAACACGACGCGGCGGCAAAGCCGCTCGATGTCGGCCATGTTGTGCGAGGTCACGAGCACTGTGAACTTCCGCCGGGCATGCTCCTCGCGCAGCACCTTCCGGACCCGTTCGGCCACCTCCGGGTCGAGCGACGCCGTCGGTTCGTCCAGGACGAGCAGCCTCGGCTCGGATAGAAGCGCCTTCGTGAGCCCCACGAGCGTCCGTTGCCCGCTCGACAGCTGCGAGCTGTATCGCTCGACGAAGTCGGAGATCCCGAGCTTGTCGACTATCTCGTCGAGCCAGACCTTCCTCGCGCCGTACAGCGTCGAGTAGACCTTCAGGATCTCCTTCACGCGCACCCGATACGGCATGCCGATGTAGGAGGCGGTGAAGTTCGTCTGCTCGAGCGCCCGCGTCCGTTCTTCGGGTAGCGGGTGGCCGAGCAGCGACACCTTGCCTTCGTCGGGCTCGGTTACGCCGAGCAGCATCATCAGGGTCGTGGTCTTCCCGGCCCCGTTCGGGCCGAGGAGGGCGACGACGTCGCCTTCCTCGACCAACAGGTCGACACCGTCCACGGCCTGTGTGAACTTCTCTGTCGCGTCCTTACCGCGATTGCGGAAGCGCTTCCGAAGTCCCACGGCTTCGATGGCATACATACGTCTCCCTCCCTTCGTGTCTCTCGATCCGAATCGGTCTCCGAGCCCCGCAACTCGGGAAAAGAAAACCGCGCAAGCCGAAAGTGGCGGTCCTCTGGCGAGGTCCGGCGGCCGGCGCGGTCGAGTTACCTACAACATGAGCGGGAGAAAACGTAGCACACGCTTCGACGCGTCTGCACGATTCGTTTGTGAATCGATTCCATTGTTAGGGTGTCGGCGTGACGGGCTCTCCGCACGAGATCGAGTTCGAGCACTACAGCGAGAAGGTCGCCGAGGCCTTCGTGAAGATGCCGTCGCACACCGCATTGCCCGACTTCCTCGGCGTCAGCTTCACGCAAGCCCGGCCCGGCTCCCTCGTCGCCGAGATGGACGTCCGGGACGATCTCCTGACCCCCTTCGGCAACCTCCACGGCGGTGTGATCGCCGTCCTCGTGGATCACGTACTCGGATCGGTCATGTACCCCGTGATGCCTCGTGGGTGGTGGGCGGCAACAACGGAATACAAGGTCAACAACCTCGCGCCGGTGCGGAAGGGGCGCTTGAGGGCCGAGGCCTCGATCATCGCCATGACGAAGCGGACGAGCGTCGTACGGATCGATGTCACCAACGACGATCGTCTGGTCTGTGTGGCCCAGGGGACGTGCCTCCTCCAGGAGCCGAAGCCGCGAGAGGAGCCCACGCCCGTCACCGAGGCCGACGTCGAGGTGAAGACGCCCGACGTCATCGACCTCTTCGAGCAGGCGACGGCGTGGACGGCGAGCAAGATCGCCGGGATCAGGCTCGACCAGCTCAAGACCACGACGCCGTGCGACGATTGGGATGTCCGCGCCGTCATCAACCACGGCATAGGCGTGCTGAACATGTTCGCCCGCGCCGCCGAAGGCGGGGAGCTGGGGCCTCCGGCTCCGGGCCGGCCGCCCGACCTCGCCGGCGACGATCCCGGGGCGGCCTACGAGGAGGCACGCCAGAAGTCGGTCGCCGCATGGCGGGCCGCCGGTCCCGATCAGCGGCTGGGGGTTGCGTTCGTGGACCAGCTCGTCCACGGGTGGGACATCGCAAAGGCCACCGAGCAGAGCACGGAGATGCCGTCCGGTCTGGCCGATGCGGCGTGGAAGCTCCTCGACGGGCGGATCGACGCGAGTGCGCGGGGGCCGGGGAAGGTCTTCAAGGAGCCCGTCCCCGTCGCCGCGGGCGCATCCGTCCAGGACAAGCTCATCGCGTACTGCGGCCGCCGTCCGTAAGCTTTCCGATCCGGCTCAGTGAGGTCTTCGGCCGGGCGGTCTGGAGTTCCGACGACGTAGCTTGTAGCGATGACGGAGTGGCTGGGCGCCCTCGAGGGCTACTACGGACCGGGGCTCGGTCACGAAGCCCGGTTGTCGCTCATGGAGTGGGGAGCGGCGAAAGGGTTCAACGTCTACGCATATGCGCCCAAGGACGATCCCTACCATCGCGAGAAGTGGCGCGACCCGTACCCGGACGAAACGATGCTCGAGTTCTCCGAGCTCGTCGGCAAGGGACGTGAGACGGGTGTGGAGCTCTGCTACACGATCTCGCCGGGTCTGGACTGGGGGCCGGGCGACGAACGGGCACTGGTCGCGAAGCTCCGTCCCATCGCCGATCTCGGCTGCGCGACGTTCGGCGTGCTGTGGGACGACGTCCCGCCGGGCGGCGCCGAGCTCGGCGACGCGCACGCGCGCGGAACTGCCGAAGCGTCGGATGCGATAGG
>JBOGXL010000401.1:0-1527 GCA_050694575.1 Actinomycetota bacterium
GGGTCTGCGTGCGCGACGCGACCATCGTCGCGACGTCCGTCTCCTGGCTTTCGCCGGGATAGGTCTCTATCTCGTCCAAGCCATCATCGGCGCCGCCAACGTGTGGACGAAGCTCCACCCCGCCGCCGTCGTCGGTCACGGGTCACTGCCGTTCATGACGTGGTCCGCGTTCGTCGCCCTCGCGGTGGTCGCTCGCCGAGGCTCGGAAGGATCGCCGCACGCGGCCGGTGACGTCGGTACGACTGGACGCGGCGCGGCCGTCGAACGGGTCCTCGCGTTCGTCGCGCTCACCAAGCCGCGCATCGTCGTCTTGCTCCTCGTCACGACGATTCCGGCGATGGTCCTGGCGGCGCAGGGGATGCCGTCGTTGTGGCTGATGGTTGCGACCTTGCTCGGCGGGATGCTCACGTCGGGGAGCGCGAACGCGCTCAACCAGTACCTCGAGCGCGACATCGACGAGAAGATGCAGCGCACACGATCGCGCCCGCTGCCATCGCACGCCGTGGGTACGCGAGCCGCGTTGGTGTTCGCGATTCTCCTGGGTGTGTTGGGCTTCGCGTGGCTCGCTGTTTTGGTGAACCTTCTCAGTGGCCTGCTCGCCGTCGCGGCGATCCTCTTCTACGTCGGGGTGTACACGCTTCTGCTCAAGCGCTCGACACCGCAGAACATCGTCATAGGGGGCGCGGCCGGCGCCGTCCCCGTCCTCGTCGGCTGGGCGGCCGTGACCGGAACCGTCGGAGCGCCGGCGTGGGTGATGTTCCTGATCATCTTCTTGTGGACCCCGCCGCACTTCTGGGCGCTCGCCATGCGCTATCGCGACGATTACGCCGCGGCGGGCGTGCCCATGCTCCCCGTGGTTCGTGGCGATCGTTCGACGACGGCGCAGATCCTGGCTTACGCGCTCGTGCTGGTCGCGGCCACGCTGTTCCTGTCACCCGTCGGAGGCCTCGGCGCCCTGTATGCCCTGAGCGCCGCGCTCCTCGGCGGCGGATTCATCTACCGGGCCGTCCAGCTCAGATGGGAGCCGAGCGGAGAAACGGCGCTGAAGCTCTTCCGCTATTCGGTGAGCTATCTCGGGCTCCTCTTCGTCGCGATAGCCGTGGACAGACTGGTGTGGTGAGCTTTCTTGCTCGGTCCGGTGTGTGTTGTCATGCTTCCGAACCGATGAAGCCTCGACCGATCGTCCGCTTGCTGCGTTCGGCCGTCGCCGGCGCCGCTCTGTTCGCCGCGGCATGTGGACAGAACCCCGAATCGACGGAGCGCGCGCGGGGCGTCCTCACTGGACCCAACCTGGTGCTGGCGCTCTCGATCATCTTCATCATCGTCGCCGGTGGGTTGCTCGTCGGTGCCGTGGGTCTCGATAGGTTCGTGCGCTCGCGCAACCAACTCGCGGCTGCACCACCGGAGGCCGAGGAGGAAGAAGAGAAGGAAGAAGTCGTCGCCGGGATCGGTGTTGGACGCGCCGGCGTGCCGCGGTGGCTCTACGGTTTCTACGTCCTCATCCCGGTGTTCGCGTTCCTCTACGTC
>JBOGXL010000402.1:0-7800 GCA_050694575.1 Actinomycetota bacterium
CGGGCGTCGACGTGTACGAGCCCGAGCCGCCTCCCGCCGATCACCCGTTGCGATCGGCGAGCAACGTCGTCCTCTCCCCGCACGTCGCGGGGACGACACGCGAGTCGGTGGGCCGGATCATGTCGGCGGCCCTCGACAACCTCAAGCGCTTCGCCCAGGGCGAGGGCATCCGCGACGTGGTCAACGGCATCGCCGGTTGACGTTCGCGGATCTCGCGCCGGTCACCCTCATCGCCGCCGGCGCCTTGATGGTTGTCGTGTGGGCGGCAAGCGTCGCTCTCCGCGACGCGAGCATCGTCGACGTCGTCTGGGGGCTCGGCTTCGCGATGATCTCGATAGTGGGCTGGGTGCGAGCCGACGGCGTGCCGGCACGCCGAACACTCGTCACGATCCTCACGGTTGTTTGGGGCGCGCGGCTCGCCGTGCACCTGCTGGTGCGCAACTGGGGAGCCGGGGAGGACAATCGCTACCGCGCGATGCGGCGACGCTGGGGAGACCGCTTCCCCGTCGTGAGCCTTTTCACCGTCTTCTGCCTGCAGGGCGTTCTCATGTGGATAGTCTCGCTGCCCGTCCAAGCCGCGCAGGCCGCGACGACGCCCGACGCATTGACATGGGTCGACGGTCTCGGTGTCGTGCTCTGGATGACCGGCTTCGGCTTCGAGGTCATCGGCGACGGGCAGCTCCGCCGGTTCAAGGCCGACCCCGCCAACGCCAAAGCCGTCATGGACCAAGGCCTCTGGCGATACACACGGCACCCCAACTACTTCGGCGACGCGACGTTGTGGTGGGGCATAGGCGTCATCGCGTTGTCCGCGCGAGGCTGGTGGGCGCTGGCCGGGCCCATGGTGATGACACTTCTCCTTCTTCGGGTGTCGGGCGTACCGCTGCTCGAGCGGCGGATGAAGCGGACGCGTCCGGGCTACGAGGATTACGTCGGGCGGACGAGCGCGTTCGTGCCGCTCCCGCCGAAGAACGCGTAACGCGTCAGGGCGCCGCCGCCGCGCGGATCCCTTCGTACACCGCGGCGTTGTGCGGCACGGCGATGCCGAGCTCGGCCCCCATCCGGACGATCGCGCCGTTGAAGGTGTCGAGCTCGATCCTCCGGCCGCGGGCGAAGTCCCTGCTCATCGACGACATCGCCGCGGGATCGATTCCCTCGGCGTAGCGAAGGCGCAGATCGACGAAGCCCTCGGCCAACGGAACGCCGCCGGCTCGGGCGACGGCTTCACACTCACCGAGGATCTCCGTGAATGCCCACCGGAGGTCCGGGTTCATCAGGATCTCGCCCATCGGACGCCGGTGGAGCGTGGTCAGGCCGGCCATGCCGCACATGAGCGCCATCTTTTCCCACAAGGCGATGCGCGCGTCGTCCACGGGGACGGCTTCGATCCCGTCCGCATCGAGCCACCGGCCGACCGTGCGCACACGATCGGTCACCCCGCCACCGTCGATCTCACCGAAACGGATCCAGGCGTAATCCGAGACGACGTGGACGTGTCCGGGCTCGGGAAGGTCGGAGACGATACCCGTGGATCCGGCGAGCACGTCCGGGCCGAGGATCTCTCGGGCGCGTATCGGCGCATCGACACCGTTCTGCAGGGTCAGGTAGGTGGCGCCGAGTCCGGCAACGGCGGCCGACGCCTCCTCGAGGTCGTAGTTCTTAACGCACAGCAGGATGAGGTCCGCGGGCCGTGCTCGCCCGGGATCGTCGGTGGCGTCGACGTGAGGAATGGCGAAGTCGCCCATGGCTCCCGTGATACGCAGACCGTCACGGCTCAGCGCTTCGAGGTTGGCCCCGCGCGCGACGAACGACACGTCGTGCGCTCGCCGTGCGAGACACGCACCGAAGTACCCACCGACGGCGCCGGCCCCCATCACGAGGATCCGGGCCATCAGTACGTGAGTATGGAGTACAGGTCGAGGTCTTCGAGCTTCTTGCGCCCGCGCAGGAACTCGAGCTCGATGATCACGCCGATGCCCGACACCGTCGCGCCGAGACGCGCTACGGCGTCGGCTGCCGCCCGAGCCGTGCCGCCCGTCGCGAGCACGTCGTCCACGATGAGCACCCTGTCGCCGGCCGTCACGGCATCGGAGTGGAGCTCCAGCCGCTCGGCACCATACTCCAGCTCGTAGTCGATGCCTATCGTGTCCCACGGGAGCTTCCCGTTCTTCCGCGCCGGCACGAATCCGGCCTCCAGCTGGAAGGCTACGGGCGCAGCCACGATGAACCCGCGCGCTTCTATGCCGAGCACCCGGTTCACGCCGAGGGCTCCGAACCGCTCGGCCAAGCGCCGGACGACCCAGCCGAAGGCTTTCGCGTCGGCGAGCAGCGGCGTGATGTCCTTGAAGACGATCCCCGGCTGCGGGAAGTCACCGACGTCGCGGATGAGCTCCTTCAGCCGGGCCAGGTCGGCCTCGTCGCTCACCGGCGGCGGCGTTTGCGCTTCTTCCGGCGGCGCGCGCGGTTGCCTCCCCCCAGCGACCCGCCGGCCGGCGTTGAGGGAGCCGGGGTCGAGCTCGCCGGCGACGGCGCCTGGGTCGACGAGACGTGCGCCGGCTCCGCTCTCGTCGGCGGCGGTGGTGGTGGTGGCGGTGGTGGCGGTGGTGGTGGCGGAGGCACCGCCGCGCCCCGTGCGTTGATGCGCGCCCGAAGCGTCTTCCACCGAGGTTCGCGTTCCTTCCACAGCGCCACGATCGGAGCCGCAGTGAAGGTGGACGAATACGTGCTGACGGCCATCCCAACGAAGAGCGCCAGGGCGAGCTCGCGCAGAGTCTGCGCACCCAAAAGTATCGATCCCACGAAGAGCAGGCTGCCCACCGGGAGGAGCGACGTCAGGCTCGTGCTGAACGACCGGACGAAGACCTGGTTGAGAGCTTCGTTCGTCGCTTGGGCGTACGTGACGCGCCCTGCGGCGGACAGGTTCGCCGTCCGCTCCTTGACCCGATCGAAGATGACGACGGTGTCGTAGAGCGAATACCCGAGGATCGTCAGCAGCGCTATGACCGTCGCCGGCGTCACCTCGAACCCGGTGAGCGAATAGATCCCGGCCGTCGCGACGAGGTCGTGCACCACGGCGACGAGAGCCGACATGGCCATCTTCGGCTCGAGCCGCAGGGACAGGTACGCGGCCACGACGACCATGAAGATGAGCAGCGCTTGGATCGCCTTGCGCGTTATCTGCGCTCCCCACTTGGGCCCCACGTCGGTCACGTTGATGTCGTTGGTGTCCACCTCCGCGGCCTCGGCCAGCTCGCGCAGCGCGCGCCGCTGGACGTCCGCGGCCAGGTGCTCGGACTGTACGAGGAACCCCCGGCCCCCCACCTGCTGCACGGTCTCGCCCTCGACGCCCGCGTCCTCGAGGACGTTTCGTACGTCTTGAACGTTCAAGCCGTCGCGCCGGCTCTCGAGCTGGAAAGCCGTGCCCCCGCGGAACTCGAGCCCCGGGTTCACGCCGCGGATGGCGAGCGAAGCCAGGCTGATGGCGATGACGACCGCAGAGAGGATGAACCACGTCCGCGCGCGACCGATGAAGTCGAACGTGAAGCCGCCGCGGCGGAGCCGGCGCATCATGGGCCGGCAACCCTCGCGTCCGGCGCCGCTTCGCGCATCCCGACGCTACGCAGACCGGACAGCCGGCGGTTCCGCGCGATAAGCGCCACGGCCGGATGCGCGTAGAAATACAGCAACCCGATGTCGAGCAAGACCGAGATCCCGAGGGTGAGCGCGAAGCCCCGAACCGGCCCGACGGCGACGGCATACAGGATCAGCGCGGCGGCAGCCGCGACACCGTTGGCCGCGAAGTTCGTCCGCAAGGCGCTCGAGAACGCTCTGTCGACGGCGCTGCGGAAGGTCTTTCCCTCCTTCAGCTCGTCCTTCACTCGTTCGAAGTAGATGATGTAGGAGTCGGCGGCGATGCCCACCGAGACGATCAGTCCGGCGACCCCGGCCAGTGTCAGCGAGAACCCGCGTGTGACGCCGATGACGCCTATCACGCCGAGGATGAGCGCACCGAACAGGCCGAGACCGACCAGGATGATCAGCCCGAGCAACCTGTACATCGCGAACATGAAGATCGCGACGAGAACCAGCCCGATGGCACCGGCAATCAACCCCGAACGCAGCGAAGCCGTGCCGAGAGTGGCGCTCACACGCTGCACCTGGGATTGCTCCAGCTCTATGGGCAGGGCGCCCGTCTTGAGGACGAGGGCGAGATCGCGAGCTTCCTGATCGGTGAATCGGCCGGTGATCTGCGCCCCTCCATCGGTGATCGGTTGCTGGACGACGGGTGCCGACTCCACCTTCTGGTCGAGCACTATCGCGAGCTGCTTCTGCTCCGCGCTCAGCCGAGTCGTCACGTCCGCGAAAGCGGTTCGTCCCTCACCGGTGAGGTTGAGGACGACCAAGAATCCCTGCTGCGACTGGTCGAACTGCGGGAAGGCGTCGTCCACATGAGAACCCTGCACCTCCGACGGGCCGAGCCGGTAGACCAGCTGCCCGTCCGACGACGGGAACACGACTTCCTCCTCGACCGGGTCGTCTTCCGTGATCCTCCATCGCGGGTCGTCCTCGACCTCGGCGAGCGAAGCTGTATCGAGGACCTCTCGGAAGCGCAGCTGGGCCGTCTTGCCGATGATCTCGAGGGCTCGCTCCGGATCTCGGATCCCGGGCAGCTGCACGATGATGTTCTCCTCGCCGGACCGTGAGATGTCCGGCTCTTGGGCGCCGAGGGAGTCGACGCGATTCCGGATGATCTCGACGGTCTGATCGAGCACACCGGGGTCCGTGCGGCCCGTAGCCGTCAGCACGACGGACAGGCCGCCTTGCAGGTCGAGGCCCAGCTTCGGACGGGTGTTCAGGAACAGGACGGCGGCCAAGCTCAGTCCGGCGAGAAGGAGAACGACAACGAGCGATGCTACGTACCTACCTGTTCGCCTCACGAAGGTGTCACTCGCCCTGAAGGCGCTTCGTAACCGATCCCTTGTCGACCTTGATCACGACGTTGTCGGCCACCTGCAGCGAGATGGTGTCGTCGTCGATGCGCCGCACGGTGCCGACGATCCCACCGGCGGCGACGACCCGATCGCCCTGGCTCAGGTTCGTCGTGAGCTGACGATGTTCGCGCATGCGGCGTTGCTGCGGACGCATGATCAGGAACCAGAACACGCCAACCAAGACGATCAGCGGCAGGAAGGCGGCGAGGCCGCCGCCCTGCCCACCACCTTCTTGGGCGAGGTAGATCACCGAGCCGAGCGCATGTGGATTCATCGGGTCACTCTACCGAACACCTCGTTCACGTCGGCCGAGTATTGCGCGTTCCCGGTTTAGATCGGGGGTTCGGGGGGCCGCGACAGCCGCCGCGCGAAGCGCGGCCACCCCCCGATCTAACTGGGGGCGCGCGGGAGCGCGCAAGAGCCAGCGGCCCCCCGAACCCACGAGGCGCGATTGACGTTCTGCCTTTCGAAGCCCAACATGAGCGATGGGCCTTGACTGACGGGTCAAGGGGTGGCAGGGGCATCCGGGGGTGGACCTGAGCAAGACGAGCACGGCGCGAACCGACGAGCTGGCCGCGATCGCTCCTGAGCCGGACGGAACACCCCTTCGCGAGCGCCTCGACGCGCTCGTCGACGATCGCCGCGTTCGCCAGTTCTTCTCCTACGCCGGCGTCGCACTCGCCTTCTACTTCATGGAGCAGCTCTTCTGGCCGGCTCCCATCGGGGTCCTCGTCCAGGGCGTCGTCATCGGCGGCCTCACCGCGCTCATCGCCTTCGGCATCGCCCTGATCTATCGCGCGAACCGCATAGTGAACTTCGCTCAGGGCGACCTCGGCGCGGTGCCGGCGTCGCTCGCCGTGCTCCTCATCGTCGGTCCCGGCATCCCGTATCTCCTCGCGCTGCCTATCGGTCTCGTGGCCGCCGTGGCCCTGGGAGGTTTCGTCGAGTTCGTCTTCATCAGGCGGTTCTTCAAGGCGCCGCGCCTGGTTCTCACCGTCGTGACGATCGCGGTCTCGCTCCTGCTCGCCGCCGGCGGGATCCTGCTGCCCCGAGCCTTCGACATCACGACCCCGCCGCAGAGCTTCCCATCGCCTTTCGACTTCAGCTTCGCGATAGGTCGCACGATCTTTCGCGGCAACGACGTCGTGGCCATGATCGCCGTACCGATCGTCATCCTCGCGCTCATCGCCTTCTTCCGGTTCACGAACATCGGCATCGCCGTGCGCGGCAGCGCCGAAAACGCAGACCGGGCGTTCCTGCTCGGCATCCCCGTCAAGCGCATCCAAACGATCGTCTGGATCGTCGCGACGGTGCTGGCGACACTGGCCGTCTTCCTGCGCGCCGGCATCGTCGGGCTCCCGATCGGGCGGCTGCTCGGGCCGGCCATCCTCACGCGCGCTCTCGCGGCGGCGGTGATCGCGCGCATGGAGCGCTTACCGACGATCTTCGGCGCGTCCGTATTGCTCGGTGTTCTCGAGAGCGCGGTCATCTTTCACACCGGACGCGGCGTCCTCGTCGACCCCATCCTGTTCGTCGTCGTCCTGGGCGCCCTGCTCATCCAACGCCGGGGCGAAGCGGCGCGCACAGAGGAGGCGTCGAGCTGGCAAGCGGCGGCCGACGTCCGGCCCATCCCCCGGGAGCTCATCGGGGTGCGGGAGGTCGTCTGGGGACGGCGGCTGATCTTCGGCGCGCTCCTCGGCGTGGCTCTGGCCCTTCCGTTCCTGATGTCCGAGAGCCAGATAAACCTCGCCGCAGTCATCCTCATCGTCGCGATAGTCGGCGTCTCGCTCGTCGTCCTCACGGGTTGGGCGGGGCAGGTGAGCCTCGGGCAGGTCGCCTTCATGGGCATCGGTGCGGCCGTCGGCGGATACATCACCAGCGCCTGGCACTGGGACCTCTCCATCGCGCTCGTCATCGCGGGTCTGGTCGGCGCGGCCGCGGCGATGGTGATAGGACTCCCGGCCTTGCGCATACGTGGGCTGTTCCTGGCCGTGGCCACGCTGTCCTTCGCACTGGCGACTTCCTCGTACCTGCTTAACCGAGAGTTCGTCGGGTGGTTGCCGGTAGAAAGATTCGAGCGCCCGCCGCTCTTCGGTCGGATCTCCCTTCAGACCGAGGCACGCTTCTACTACTTCGCGCTGGCCGGCCTGCTCATCGCAACCTTTGCCGTGCGCGGGCTGCGCCGCAGCCGTACGGGCCGAGTCCTGATCGGCATCCGCGAGAACGAGCGCGCCGCGCAGGCCTACGGGGTGAGCGCCGTGGGGGCCAAGCTGACGGCGTTCGCCGTGTCAGGGTTCATCGCCGCGTTCGCCGGTGCGATCTTCGTCCACCACCAGCAGGTGCTCGGCATCGAGCCGTACGGCGTCGAGCGAAGCTTCCAGGTGTTCATCATGACCGTCGTCGGCGGGATCAGCTCGGTTCCCGGAGCGATCATAGGCGCCGTCTTCATCGAAGGGATCCAGTACTTCCGCAACGTGTTCCCCGAGTCGATCCGCAACCTGCTCGGCCTGATGACCGGGCCGATCGGCGTGATCATCATCCTCATGGTCCTGCCCGGCGGCATCGCGCAGGCCATCTACAACGTACGGGACTCGCTGTTGCGCAAGGTCGCCGAACGGCGCGGTCTGCTCGTGCCGAGCCTAGTGGCCGACCGTCGCGCGGACGAAGCCCTCGAGGTCCGAGCCTTCGAGATCGCCGAAGCGGAAGCAGCCAACGGCAAGGCGAACAGCCGCAATCGCCGCTCGCCCCGAAAGCCGAAAGCCAAGGCCGGATCCACGCCGCAGCGCAGCGGAGGTGCTAGATGAAGATC
>JBOGXL010000403.1:0-2328 GCA_050694575.1 Actinomycetota bacterium
AAGATCATCGCCCACGCCCCCACGCGATCCGAAGCAGCGGCGCGGTTGGCCCGCGCACTGGAATGGACGGCCATCCAGGGCGTGCACACGAACCGCGACCTGCTCGTGTCGCTGCTGCGCGACTTCGAGTTCCTCGAAGGACAGACGACGACAGACTTCTTGGATCGCGTCGCCCTCGAGCCGCGCCGCGTGCTGTCCGAGGACGAACGCGCGGCTGTGCTCGGCGCCGTCGCGCTGACCGCGTCGGAGCGATCCCGCGAAGCGGCGCGCGTCCTCACGACGTTCCCGGCCGGTTGGCGGAACAGCGAGATGCCGCCGCAACGCCGGATCCTGTCGATCGAGGGCGAAGAGACGACGGTCTCCTACCGGCGCGCGCGCGACGGGACGGTGCTCCTCGACGTCGGTCGCGGTGAGCAGCCCGCGCGGCTGTCGACAGACCTCGAGCACCACGAACGAACCGTCGAGGTCGGCGGCCACTCGTACCTCGTCACCATCGACAGGGACG
The DNA here is from genome assembly GCA_050694575.1 of Actinomycetota bacterium. Taxonomy (GTDB): domain Bacteria; phylum Actinomycetota; class JAICYB01; order JAICYB01; family JAICYB01; genus JBOGXL01. Next base: position 506 of record JBOGXL010000403.1, read on the forward strand.
ACGACCACTGGTGGGTCCACGGTCATTGGGGCGACGCCGAGGTTGTGGAGATCTCGCCCTTCCCAAGCTCAGACATCGAAGAGGTGTCGGGGAGCCTGCACGCGCCGATGCCGGGCTCGGTCGTGTCGGTCGAGGTGGCCGTGGGCGACGAGGTGCGCAAAGGCCAGACGCTCGTCGTCCTCGAGGCGATGAAGATGGAGCACCCCATCGGCTCCCCGGAGGACGGCGTCGTCAGCGAGGTGAAGGTGGCGGCCGGCGACCAGGTCGAGCGCGGCGCGCTGCTCGTCGTCGTCGAGGGGGCCGAGACGGGCTAGACGCTCGCGAGGAACTCGAGCGTGCGTGTCGCCGAACCCGGTTCGGTCGCCACCACCTGAGCCGCGAAGTCGGTCGCCCCGGCCTCCTCGAGCACAGACAGCGCCTTGCCCAGTGCCGCCTCGTCCCCGAACATCGCGATCTCGGCCGGATCCTCGACACCCTCGTGGTCGAACATCGCACGGTAGGAAGGGAGCATGCCGTAGCCGGCCACCTGCGGGCCGAATCGTTGGCGCGCGGCGTCGGGATCGCTCGTCAGCGAGATGGGGAGGCCGATGATGATGCGCGGACCCGGACGTCCGGCCGCTGTTGCAGCTTCGGCGATCTTCGGGGCGATGTGCGACTCGAGCGTGCGCGGGCCGACCCACGACGTGATGGTTCCCGCGGTCATCGTCCCGGCGATCTTGAGCATCCGGGGGCCGAGCGCCGCGAGCACGACCGGCACCGGCGCGACGTCGCCGACCCCCACGCGGGCCTGCACCCGATAGAACTCACCGTTGACCGAGGCGGTTTCCTTGCTCAGCAGCGGCATCATCACCTGGAGGTACTCGCGCATGTGCTGTGCCGGGCGTTCGAAGGGCAGGCCGAGCGCGTTCGTGACCATCGTCTCGTGCGAGAGACCGATCCCGAGCGTGAACCGTCCGTCGGACGCCGACTGCGCGGTGAGCGCTTGCTGCGCCATCACCACGGGATGACGCGGATACGTGGGGACGACGGCGGTGCCGAGCTCGACGCGAGACGTCTCCCGGCCCGCAGCGGACAGCGCCGTGATCGCGTCGAAGGAGAAAGCGTTTGTCATCCAGACGCTCGCGAACCCGCGCGCTTCTGCGTCCTTGATGCGATCGACGACGCCGTCGATGGTCCCCTCGGATCGCGCGCCCAACCCGACCGTGATCCCGATATTCACGCCAGCCCCCTGTCGGTATCCCCGCCTTAGCATCCTCCTCGATGGACGTGCCGAGCGGCGGAATCGTCCGGGGCGAAGACGGCGTCGCCCGCTGCTGGGGATGGTCCGAGACCGACCTGCTCAATCGCCGGTACCACGACGAAGAGTGGGGACGGCCGGTCTCCGACGATCTCCGCCTCTTCGAGAAGCTCTGCCTCGAGGGCTTCATGTCGGGCCTGAGCTGGCTCACGATCCTGCGCAAACGCGAGAACTTCCGGAAGGCCTTCCGCGGGTTCGACCCGGTCAAGGTCTCGCGGTTCGACCCCAAGGCCGTCGGGAGACTGATGAACGACGCGGGGATCGTGAGGAACCGCGCCAAGATCGAGGCGACGATCAACAACGCGCGCGGCTACGCGCCGCTGGCCGAGGAGTTCGGCAGCCTGGCCGCTTACGTGTGGGGCTACGAGCCGCCCGCGTCGACGCGCCCGCGGAAGCTCGACTGGGCGACGCTGGCGCAGACCACCTTCAGCCCGGAAGCCAAGGCCATGAGCAGGGACCTCAAGAAGCGCGGATGGGCCTTCGTCGGCCCGACGACGGTGTACTCGATGATGCAAGCCTGCGGACT
>JBOGXL010000404.1:0-3454 GCA_050694575.1 Actinomycetota bacterium
TGCGGCGCTGGCCGCCGTCGCGACGGTGCTCGCGCTCGGCGTGAGGTCGATGCATCGCGTGCACTTCCTCCCGCCCATGGAGTCGCCGGAATCGCCGTACGTGCCGGAGCCGGTCTCCCGCGATTGAGTTCGGTTCGTGGCCCGTTGCTCGCGTAGGCTGAGGTCCGCGGCATGTCGCACGTTTCATCTCGAGCCATCAGCCGATAAGCTCGTGGAGATCAACAAACGCTCGGGGGCGGAGACAATCAGTTGGTTGTGGGCCGCCGGGGGATCGAACCCCGAACCTCCAGATTAAGAGTCTGTTGCTCTCCCAATTGAGCTAGCGGCCCGTTCGAGTTTAGCCAGAGAAGACGAATGCAGTACCGAGTCCCTCGAGCCAGCCGAGCACTTGGTAGTTGAGCGCGGTACCCCGACGGATGCGGATCTGTGCGGTGCCGTTGTAGAGCTTGTTCTTCCTGTGTCCCGTCCCTTCGGGCTTGATGAATGTCTTGCGGAATTGCTCCAACGGAAGACCCGTCTGCGTTGACCAGAATGATCTTCGCTCCGCTTCCGTCTGCCCGGCGTGGAGGTGAAGAATGATCGTGAACCGGTCTTGCGCGACCCCGAGATACCGGCAGGCCCACGCCAGAAAGAGTCGGATCATGTTCGGGTCTGAATTCGAGAAGCGCACCTCCTTCGAGCGCTTATCGCCCTCAGCCCAATACGCAACGGCGCCGGCGACCCAGAAAGGGTCATTGCGGAGCTGACTCACTCGTTCGCGGGCGTGGGATCGGATCGCTCCCGCTTCGGCGATAGCTGAACGTCGCCGAGACAAGCCGCGTTCGCGCGCGGCCTTGAACCGACTGGGCCGGAAGGCAAGTCGTGCGAGCTGTTCCTCGGTGAGGTGGATGTCGCGGCACCAACCCGAGAGCGTTCCCTTGTGTGCTGGGATCAGCGCGCCGATCTCCCGATACGACAGCCCGATCCTCCGGAGCTCCTGCCCGATCTCGCGGCGCTCCCATCGCTTCAGCTGCGGCCAAGCGGCGATCCGATCGAGGAGGTCTTGCGAGAGAAGTGTAGGGAACATGCGTTCCCATTGTAGGTGTCGGCGCTGACGAAACCGCTGCGTGTGACACAATCGGCCCCCATGGCTCGGCTCCCACGCGACCCCGCAGAAGCCGTCGGCGCTCTCGGCATCCGCCCGGGCGCGAACGTGCTCGCCGTCGGTCCCGACCACGGCTATGTCGAAGCCTTGGCCAACGCCGTCGGGGCCGAGGGCAAGGTGAACGTCCAGGCGCCGCCGCCCGACCTCGAGGTCCCTCAAGGTGTAGAGGTAGTGGAGGCTCCGGACGCCGACGCCAAGTACGACACGCTCGTCGGGTGGGTTGGAGTCGTCCCCGTGCACGGTGTACGCGATCTCGGCACGCACGTCGTCGACGACGGCGTGCTGTGGCTCGTGCTGCCGAAGGTCGACAGGGACGAGCGAGCTTCGGTGACCGAGGGCGACGTGAAGCGCGCGATGCTGTCGGCCGGGTGGAAGGAAGAGCGTGTGATGCCGCTGTCGACCGACGCCTTCGCCGCGCGCTTCCGGCGCCGCCGGTAGCCCTACAGGTCGTCGAGCGGGATGAACCGTCCCGCTTTCTTGCCCGGCTCTTGTTTGCGTGACGGCTGCTTCGACTTCCGAGCTGCGGGTTTGCCTCGAGAGGCTCGCGCCTTGGCCGGTGCGCGCGTCGGCGCCTCCCCCTCAGCTTCGTCGAGGTCGGCCAGTCCCTCGTCGAGCATCGGACGGCCGTCGTACTCGTCGGCCGGCTCGGGCTGCCGACGAGACGGCCCGCGCGCGCGCGGTGCCCGCGGAAACCTCGACTCGGTAGCGCCACGTTTCCTCGACGGCGACTCACCGAGTCGCCGCAGCACGGGCTTGGACGCGGCGGGTGTGACCTCCGGTTCAGTAGAGCGTTCCTCGAGATGTCCCGATGGAACCACCGCGTCCTTCGGCCGGCGAGCACGGCGTGCACCGAGCCACACGATAGTGAGCGCGACGATCAGACCGAGGATCGCCACGATGATCCACGGCGAGCGCAGCAGCAGAGGACGAACGCGCACCGACGTCGTCGGGCTGTTCGGCGATGTCGTCCGGACGACGAGATGCAACCTCTCGGCGAGGTTGGCGGCGACGCCCGGCTCGCTCGCTTCGACGGCGATGGCTCCCAGATCCGGGGCGGGATCGGCCGAGCGCACCTCGATCCGGAACTGCATCAACGCTTCGCCGCGCGGCGGGAGCTTGAGCTCGTCGCCGGACAGCGAGATCCATCCGCCGACGCCGTTCGGGCGCGAGCCGCGGAAGCCCACCGATATCGTCCCGTCGGTTCCCGTTTCGGCGTCCGCCGCGTAGACGAGGAGATCGAGCTCTTGGTTGGTCCGGTTGTAGACACGGATCGCGTCCTCGAACACCGCCCCGGGCTCGAGGGGAACTCCGAACGTGCGGCGCGGGGATCCGTCCACCTTCTCGGGGTGAGGGACGAGCCCGAAGGTCTCGTTCTCGACGGCTGCGGCCGGGCGGGCGCCGAAAGGGGTGGACGCCAGGGCGAGCCCGAAGACGAGCGCGGTTCGCCAGGCGCAGCATCGGAGTGAACCTGTCATGTGCTGTTACCAGGGTAAGCTCGAGAACGCACAAGTTCACTTAAGACACGCACATCTCTTTTGAACGTCCGAGCCAGAAGTGGACGGAACAGGCTCAGCCCGAGCGTCCCGACCGCTCCCCGCGGCGGGACGAGGCTCTCCGTCCAGTCCAGATGCGTGTTGCCGTCCGGCGTCGGGGTGAGCTCCATGTCGCCCCGTCCTCGTACCCACCCTTCGTGCGCCAGGCCCAGGCGGTGCGGAGGCTCCCAGACGTCCACGCGGATCACGTCTCGTGTCGAGATACCCCCTATCCGTACCGTGGCCAGGGCCTCGACGCCGACACCTTCACGGTGCCGGGACGTGACGACGACGTCTGACATCTCGAGCATCCAATCGGCCTGACGCTCCCAATCGGTGAGGAGCTCCCACACGAGCTCGCGGGGGCCGGCCAGGTCGACCGTCGTGCGAACGGTGACGGGCTTCATCCCTCGACGAGGCTGAGACGGACGCGTCGTCTCGGGTTGTCGGCATTGCGGTCGACGAGGACGACGTGCTGCCAGGTGCCGAGCTGCGGGACGCCGCCGATCACGGGAAGGACGAGCGACGGCGAGATGATCGTCGGGAGCAGATGGTCCGCGCCGTGACCGGGGGAGCCGTGGTGGTGGTGGTAGGCACGGTCCTTGGGCAGCAGCCGCTCCAAGAGCTCGGCTAAGTCGGGCTCGGAGTTGTCGCCGAGCTCGAGGATCGCCAGACCCGCCGTCGCGTGTGGGACGAAGACGTTCAGCAGCCCGTCGCCGGCGGCGCGGCAGAAGTCCCTGACGTCGTCGGTGAGGTCGACGAGCTCGCGACCGGTCGT
>JBOGXL010000405.1:0-3009 GCA_050694575.1 Actinomycetota bacterium
TCAATCGCGGGAGACCGGCTCCGGCACGTACGGCGATTCCGGCGACTCCATGGGCGGGAGGAAGTGCACGCGATGCATCGACCTCACGCCGAGCGCGAGCACCGTCGCGACGGCGGCCAGCGCCGCACCGACGAGGAACGCGTCGTGGTAGCCCGCGACCTCACCGCCGACACGTGCCCGCATCGCCTGGATCGTCTGCAACCCCTGCATGCCCAGCACGTTGCCGACCATGAAGACCATCTCTTGAGCGGCGGCGATCGATCCGAAGTCGCGCTCGTCCACGGCGTTGGCAACGCTCGAGGTCAGTCCGGGGAGCGATACACCCAGACCGATCCCGGTGAGCACCAGCGCCACGACAACCGTCGACATCCCCGACGTCGCACCGACACCGGAGAGAACGAATAGTCCCGCGGTCATCACGGCCATGCCCCCGACCGTGGATGTGCGTTCCCCGATGCGGACCGTGACGTATCCCGCCAGCACCGACATGAGCGAGTTCGAGAGGGGTCGTGGCAAGAGAGTGAGGGCTGTGCGCGTCGTGTCGTACCGGAGCACCTCCTGGAGGAGGAAGGGAGTCAGGAAGAACGTCCCCATGTACGGGATCACGCCGATCCCCTGCACGAGGATCGGTATCGCCACGTTTCGCCGCCGGAAGTACTCGAGCCGAAGCAGGGGCTCCGGTTGCGTTCGCTCGATGCGGACGAAGATCACGCCGAGGACAGGCGTGAGAACGAGCGGTATGACCACGTCCGGACGCATGAAGACGCCGCCGGCTCCCCACCGATTGAGAGCGAACAAAAGCGACCCCGTCCCGAGACCGAGCGCCACCGACCCGGCGACGTCGAAACGAGGGCGCTCCTGGGGTTCATCGGGCCGGAGGACGAGCCACGCGAGGACGAGGCCGGGCACCGCCAGCGGTGGCTGCACCGCGAAGATCCAGCGCCACCCGAAGAGATCGACGAGCGGCCCGCCGACGACCAGTCCGATCACCGGGGCGCCGGCCCCGGCGAACGACCACCATCCCATCGCCTTCACGCGTTCGGTCGGCGGGAACGCCGCGAGGATGATGGCCATCGTCGCGGGTCCGGTGGCGGCGCCCGCAGCCGCTCCCAGGAACCGCAGCGCGATGAGCGAGCCCGCACTCCACGACAGTGCCGCGACACCCGCGAGCGCCATCGAGATCCCCCACCCCCACAGGTACACGCGCTTGCGTCCGTAGAGATCCGCGGCCTTGCCGAGCGTCGGCATGAGAACGCCGAACACGAGCATCGGCCCGGTGACAACCCACGCGATCGTGTGGTTGCCTACTCCGAACTCGCGAGCGATGGTCGGCAGGACCGCTGTAAGGATCGTGATGGAGATCCCGGTGGAGAAGAACCCCAGCAGCAGGACGACGAGCGCCCACCATCTGTAGCGCTCACTCGAGCGAACACGCTCCCGCCAAACCGTCAACGAGGAAGTCATGGCTAGACTGCAGAGCATGACAGACGACGATTCTGCTTCTGCTCCGCTTACCGACGAGCCCGAGCTCGAGGATCTCAATCTCATCGTCACGGCTCGGCAGATCCGCGAATGCCTGTTGAAGGACGGCTCGATCGAGCGTGCTCTCGCCGACGGTCACATCACGACGATGCAACTGATGCGTTTACTCAACGCGCTGTCCGGAGCGCGTCGAGCTGTGGGCTTCGTTCATCCGTCGTCGCTCGACGAGCTCCCCGGCGAAGGACGAGTGACGAGACAAGAAGGCATCTTCATCCCGTCGAGGCACGCCGACGGCGCGAACTGAGCTCGGCGAGGACGGCCGTCCGGTAGGCCTTCCGCAACCTCTCGGCGGTGTCCCCTCGATTCAACGGACGTCCGTCGATCGAGCGCGCGGGATAGACCTCGCGCAGGGACGATGTGAGCACGACGTCATCGGCCACGAAGAGGTCGTCGGTACCCAACGGCTCTTCGGCCGTCTCGAACCCCGCGTCGGAGGCAACGCGCAACACGTGACGACGAGTGACGCCGGGCAGAACCGCCTCCGTCAAAGGCGGGGTGAGCAGAAGGCCGTCCCGCGCAACGAAGAGATTCGAGCCTGTGGCTTCCAGCACGTGGCCGTCACCGTCGACGAACAGCGCGTCGTCGCCTCCCCTGTCGCGTGCGATGGACCGGCCGGCCACGCTGACGGCGTACGAGGTCGTCTTCACACCGGCCAAAGGACGGCCGCCGCCGGGGATGGTCACGAGGGCTGCTCCGTCGGCGTAGAGCTCTGAGTAATCCCGCAGTGGCCACGCCGTCGCCAGAACGCCCGGGGGCCCGTCGGCGTCGGCCTGTGGGTCCGCCGGCCCGGCCCCCGCGGTGATGGTGACGCGCACACCGGCATCCGTCAGGTCGTTGGCAACGAGGACGTCCCCGAGCGATCGCGCGACGGTCTCGGCGTCCGGCACGTCCAGACCTATCACCTCGCCACCGCGGCACAGCCTGTCGTAGTGATCGTCGAAGGCCCAGACGGCACCGCCGTACGCGCGCATCGTCTCGAAGAGTCCGTAGCCCCAGAGCACACCACGATCCAGGGCCGGGACCGTCGCCTCGTGCTCGTCGACGAGCTCACCGTTCAGCCACACGATCGACATGTGCCCATCGTGCCACCGTCCGCCGGTAGCGTTTGTTCGGTGATGGAGACCTACGTGCGCGCTCTGCGCTGGGCGGGTCCCGTGCTGGCGGCGGCCGCCGTCGCCGGCCTGTGGGGCATGAGCACCGGTACCGACGCCCTCGGGCGCGTTCCCGATCTCGCTGGGCTCGGGCTGCAGGCCGCTCAAGGCCGCGCACAGGCCTCGGGCTACGCGACCCGCGTGGTTCTCGAGTCCGGGCCGGGCGTGGCGGGCACGGTCCTTAACCACGAGCCCGAGGCGGGCTCCCTGGCCGAACGCGGCTCACCCATAGTCCTGCGCGTCAGCCAGGGCGCACGCCGGGTACGCGTGCCCGACGTGAGAGGGATGCCCGTGGCCGAGGCCCTGGGCCTACTGA
>JBOGXL010000406.1:0-4885 GCA_050694575.1 Actinomycetota bacterium
CCCATAGGCCACGTGTTCCGTCGCGGGCACAAGCTCCGTCTACAGATCCATTCACCCCCGGCCCTCGATCCCCTGTCGGTCTACGCGTGGGTGTCGAATCTCCCGCCGGCCGTGAACACCGTCTACCACGACGCGGTAGGGAGATTGGAAGCGTCGAGCGTCCTGCTTCCCATCCTGCCGAGACTCCCGAAGATCGGGAAAGAGCCGGCGTGCTCCGAGCGCATCGGCGTGCCCTGTTTCTCACCGGCGCTGGACGCGCCGAGCGCTCCTTAGACGCCGAGGACGAGCTCGGCCGTCTGGATCGCGTTGAGCGACGCGCCCTTGCGCAGGTTGTCGCCGGAGGCGAAGAGCGTCAGCCCGTTCTCCAGGATCGGGTTCGAGCGGATGCGTCCGACCAGCACATCGTCTATCCCCGTCGCCTGGCGGGGCGTCGGATAGGCGCCGCGCGAAGGCGCGTCCAGGACGCGCACTCCCGGGAACGCATCGATGATCTCGCGCGCTTCGGCCGGCGACACCTCGCGATCCAAAGCCAGCGACAGCGAGACGGAGTGTCCGACCACCACGGGTACGCGGACGGCCGTCGCCTGGAGGACGAGCTTGGGCGCATCGAGGATCCGCCGGGCCTCGCCCTGCATCTTGGACTCCTCGGTCGATTCGTCGGAGTCGTCCGAGAAGGTCTCGCACTGCGGGAAGACGTTGAAGGCCAGCTGATGAGGGAAGGCCGTGGGCTCGGGCAGGTCGATCGGCTCCCTACCCCACAGCGCATCGACGTGCTCGACCGCCTTCCGGGTCCCTTCGATGAGCTCGGAAACGGCATCTCGTCCGACCCCGGACACCGATTGGTATGACGAGCTGATCACCGCTTCGATCCCTACGGCCTGATGCAGCGGAGCCATGGCCATGAGCGCGACGGCGGTCGTGCAGTTGGGGCTCGCAACGATGCCCTTGTGGAGCTGCGCCTCGGCCTGGTTGATCTCGGGCACCACGAGCGGGACGTCGGGGTCGAGGCGGAAGGCCGACGACTTGTCGCTCACGAACGCCCCCGCCGCCACCATGCGGGGAACCCACTCCCTCGCCAGCGACGCCGACGTCGCGTTCAGGACAAGATCGAGACCGTCGAAGCGTCCGTCCTCCAGCGCTTCGACGGCGACCTCACCGCTCCCCCACGGGATACGCCGTCCGACCGACCGCCTCGACGCGAAGAGCCGTAGCTCGTCGACGGGGAACCGGCGCTCGTGCAGGAGCAGGAGCGTCATCTGCCCGGTGGCGCCCGTCGCGCCCGCGATACCTACTCGAAAGCCCATCCAGCTACGGTACCGGCTCCTCCGCCAGTCGGGAGGGCGCGCTACGCGCGATCCTGAGTCGGGAGGGCGCGCTACGCGCGATCCTGAGTCGGGTGCTCGGCCCGCAGGACGACTTCGTCCGAGAGCTTGAAGTGCTCGTGGACGGCCTTGACGGCCTTGGCCACATCGGAGCGCCGGATGATGATCGAGATCCGGATCGCGGACGTGGAGATCATCTCGATGTTCACGCCGGCCGCCGAGAGCACCTCGAACATGTCCGCCGACACGCCCGGGTGCGACTTCATCCCCGCGCCGACAAGGCTGACACGAGCAACGTCGTCATCGCCGTTGCATTCCGTGGCGCCAACCTTCTCCGCGACATCCTCCATGGCCTTCATGGCCTCGGCGAAGTCTTCTCGTGGAACGGTGAAGGAGATGTCCGTCCGGCCGTCGTGCGACACGTTCTGGACGATCATGTCGACGTTCACGCCGCGGTCGGCCAGCGGACGGAAGACGGCGGCCGCGACCCCGGGCTGGTCGGGAACGCCCTGCAGGGTGACCTTGGCCTCCGAGGAGTCATGGGTGACGGCCGAGATGATCGCCTTCTCCATCATCCGTTCATCTTCCTTTCTGATGAAGGTCCCGTCCTCGGACGTGAACGACGATCGGACGTGAACGATAACGCCGTGGTTTCGAGCCATCTCCACGGAGCGGGTCATCAGCACCCGCGCGCCGGTAGCCGCCATCTCGAGCATCTCCTCGTAGCTCACGGCGTGGAGCTTGCGCGCCTCCGGGACGAGTCGGGGATCGGCGGTCAGCACGCCGTCGACGTCCGTGTAGATCTCACAGAGCTTCGCGCCGAGCACGGCCGCAAGGGCGACTGCCGTCGCATCGGAAGCGCCTCGGCCGAGCGTCGTCACATCCAGCGTCTCCTCGGAGACACCCTGGAAGCCGGCGATGATCGGGATCCGCCCGCGCTCGAGGGACTCCTGGATCCGCCGCGGCCGGATGTCGGAGATGCGCGCCCGGCCGTGGAGCGCGTCGGTGATGATCCCCGCCTGGGAGCCGGTGAACGACTCGGCCTGGTGACCGAGCGTGTCCATCGCCATGGCCAGCAACGCCATGGAGATGCGCTCGCCGGCCGAGAGCAACATGTCGAGCTCGCGCGGCGGCGGGCTATCGGTCATCTGCGCAGCGAGCTCACGGAGATCATCGGTCGTGTCGCCCATCGCCGACACCACGACGACGACCTGGTTTCCGGCATCCACCGTCTGCGCGACGCGCGCGGCGACGTTGCGGATGCGATCAGCGTCGGCGACCGACGTCCCGCCGTACTTCTGGACGACGACGCCCATTCGACCGGGGGCGCGGCGCCCCCCGGACCCCCCGCGCATCTGATGAGCTTCGCTCATCAGAGATCCCGTCTCCCCTCGAGGGCCCGGCTCAACGTGACTTCGTCCGCGTAGTCGAGGTCGCCGCCGACTGGAAGTCCCGAGGCGATACGCGTCACCCGCAAGCCGAGAGGCTTCAACAAGCCCGCAACGTACATCGACGTCGCCTCGCCCTCGACCGTCGGCGACGTCGCGAGGATGACCTCCTGGATCCCCTCGTTGCGAACGCGATCGAGGAGCTCGCGCACACGAAGATCCTCCGGACCTATCCCGTCGAGGGGCGAGATACACCCCCCGAGCACGTGGTAACTCCCCTTGTACTCGGCCGTTCGCTCCAGAGCCGCCAGATCCTTCACTTCCTCGACCACGCAGATGATGGTTCCGTCACGTCCCGCGTCGGAGCACACCGGACAGAGCATCCCTTCGGCGAGGTTGAAGCACGTGCGGCAGAAGGACACCTTGTCCTTGACTTCCTGCATCGACGAGGCGAGACGGTCGATGTCCTCCTGCGCCGTTCGGAGGATGTGCAAGGCGAGACGCTGTGCGCTCTTCGGACCGATGCCGGGGAGCCGATTGAGCTCGTCGATGAGTCGCTGAACGACCGGGGAGAAGCTCAGCTTCTCGTGACCTCCTCCACGACCTCGGCCCCCAATCCCTTCTTCACGATGTCGACGGGGGAGTCGTCGGGAGTGGACTCGACCACTTCGGCAGCCTCACCGGCCGGCCGCTCGCCGGGTCGCACCTGGGTGTCCAGCCGCAGCTTGCGTCCGAAGACCTGCTCGAGCACGCCGGTGATCCGCTCGATGTGATCGGGACGCTTCAGCAGCTCGGCGGCATGGAAGTCCTTCTCGAAACCGACGACCAAGCCGTCCGGTGTCAGCTCGACGGGCCACCCCTCGCGCAGGTGCGTATGGGTCACGCGACTGACGGCACGCACCGTCTCGAGCACGACGGCCCACTGCTCCTCGAGCGTCCCCTCCGCGCGAGCGGCGGGAGCCGGCGCGGCCTTGGCCTTCGGAACGTTGGGCCCTTCCTTCGCGCGTGCGGGGGACGCGGGCTTGCCCCGCGGGGTCGGCGGCTTGGACGCCGTGGTCGGCGAAGCGGTCGGCGGCGTTGACGGTGCGGCCGCTCGGGGCTGCGTTGATCCCTGGATCAACGCGCGCTCGAGGCGCTCGAGACGTGCCACTACCGTCTGCGTCTCGCGTACTTCGAGGTTGGCGGCGCGAGCGAGCGAGACCTCGAGCGTCAGTCGTGGGTGGGTGGACAGGCGCATGTCCGCCTGTGCTTCGGCGAGCGCCTGCAACACCCATTCGAGGTGCGCCGAGGTGAACTGTTGTCCGAGCGACCGGCGTCGCTCGGCGTGCTCGGGATCGACCTCACCGGTGTCCGTGACGCCACGCTGCGCGAGGAACAACGCACGGAACTCCTCGAGGAGCTGGACGAGGAGCTGTCGCGGATCCCACCCGCGGCCGACGAGCTCCTCCACCTTGCCGAAGACGGCGAGGATGTCCTCTGCTGCGATGGCTTCGGCCAGGTCCAGCAGGACGTCCTCGGGTGCTTCGCCGAGGATCTCGAGCACGACTTCCCGCGTGACTGCGTCCGGCGCCGTCCCGGCCGCCTGATCGAGCAGTGACATCGCATCGCGGAACGATCCGCGAGCATGGCGGACGATGAGGGCGAGCGCGTTGTCGTCCGCCTTCGTCCCTTCAGATTCAGCAACGCGCGCGAGGTGCTCGGTGAGGACGTCGCCGCCGGCCCGGCGGAACTCGAAGCGCTGGCACCGCGAGACGACGGTGGCGGGCAGGCGATGCGGTTCGGTCGTGCACAGGACGAACACCACATGGGGCGGTGGTTCCTCGAGCATCTTGAGCAGAGCGTTGAAGGCCGGGTTCGACAGCTGGTGAGCCTCGTCGATGATGTAGACCTTCCTCCCCCCGCCCGCCGTCGCGTACGGGATCCGCTCGCGGATCTCACGGACGTCGTCGACGGAGGTGTGCGAAGCCGCATCCATCTCCAAGACGTCGAGCGACGCGCCTTCGGCGATCTCGCGACATTGCGTGCATTCGCCGCACGGCGTGGGCGACACGCCCTTCTGGCAATTCAGGGCTTTCGCGAGGATGCGCGCCGTCGAGGTCTTGCCCGTGCCCCGGGGGCCGGAGAACAGGTATGCGTGCGAGAGGCGATCCTCGCGGATCGCGCCCGTCAGGGTCT
>JBOGXL010000407.1:0-2988 GCA_050694575.1 Actinomycetota bacterium
GCAGGCGAAGGAGGAGCGGACGCACGCGATGATGATGGTCCGATATCTGATCGACGTCGGCGCGCCTCCGACGATCCCGGGTATCGAGGCTCCGCGGACCAGATTCAAGAGCTTCGTCGAGCCCATCGAGCTCGCGCTGCGTCAGGAGCAAGAGGTCGGCAAGCAGATCTCCGAGCTGGTTGGGATCGCGCGCAAGGAGAAGGACTACCTCAGTGAGCAGTTCGTCCAGTGGTTCCTGAAGGAGCAGATCGAGGAGGTCGCCATCATGTCCTCGGTCCTGGACGTGGCTCGCCGAGCCGGCGACCAGCCACTGCTCCTCGAGGACTTCCTCGCGCGGGAGACCGTCCGTCCGAGCGACGGGGACCCAACGGCCCCAGACGCCGCCGGCGAGTAGCCCCGCCCCAGCGGTCTTGACAGCCCTTCGCGACTCTTCTTAATCTCACGTCCGTTGGATTTATTAGGGCACCCTAATGCCATCGGTTCAGGAGGCCTAACGTGAGAAGGAAGCTGACCGTAGCAGCTCTCGCCGCCTTGCTCGCTCTCGGCGCGGCGTGCGCCAACGAGCCGACCGAGCAGGCCCAGGAGGACGCTGAAGAGACCCTCACGGTCTACTCGGGCCGCGAAGAGGAGCTTGTCGGGCCGCTGATCGAGCAGTTCGAGGAAGCCAACCGCGTCGACGTCGAGGTCCGCTACGGCGACACCGCCGACCTGGCCTCCCAGATCATCGAGGAGGGCGAGCGGTCCCCCGCCGACGTCTTCTGGGCCCAGGACGCCGGCGCGCTGGGCGCCGTGGCGGCCGAGGACCTGTTCTCGACCCTGCCCCAGGACCTCACCAACATCGTTGCAGAAGGCTTCAGCTCGCCGGAGCGCCACTGGGTCGGCACGTCCGGGCGCGCGCGGGTGCTCGTCTACAACAAGGAGAACGTCTCCGAGGGCGAGCTCCCGGCCTCGGTCCTCGATCTGACCGACGACGGATGGAAGGGACGCGTGGGCTGGGCTCCCACCAACGGCTCCTTCCAGGCCTTCGTCACCGCCCTGCGCAAGCTGCGCGGCGAGGACACCGCACGCGAGTGGCTCGAAGGCATGAAGGCCAACGACGCGCAGGTCTTCGAGGGCAACTCACCCATCGTGCAGGCCGTTGCATCGGGGGAGATCGACGCCGGTCTCGTGAACCACTACTACCTCCTCGAGCTCGAGGAGGAAGATCCCGACATCAGCGAGAAGGCCGGGAACCACTTCTTCGAGGACGGCGATCCCGGGAACCTAATCAATGCGGCCGGCGTGGGGATCCTCGAGTCCACGGATGAGCCGTCGGCGGCCGCTCGCTTCGTCGGGTTCCTCCTGTCACGCACGGGTGAGCAGTACTTCGGCGAGGAGACGATCGAGTACCCGCTGCAAGAGGGGGCCGACCCCGACGAACGACTAAAGCCGCTGGACGAGATCGGGGCGCCGGAGATCGACCTTTCCGATCTCTCCGATCTCCAGGCAACCCTGGATCTCCTGCGCGAGGCGGAGGTCATCTGATGACGATCCGGTGGCTGGCTCCACTCGCAGCAGTTGCACTGATCCTCGGCGCCTGTTCGGACGGAAGCGGTGACGGGACCGTGTCGGTCACGCTCGATGAGCACAACGTCGTCGCCGACCCGTCCTCGGGCGACGCCGGCGAGATCACGTTCGACGTAGAGAACACCGGAGAGGAGACGCACGAGATCGTCCTGGTGCGCACAGATCTCGCTCCGGGTGAGCTTCCTACAGCCGACGACGGCTCTTTCGACGAGGACCAGGTCGAGGTCGTCGATGAGATTGAGGACATGGAGGCCGGCGCATCCGAACGGCTGACCGTCGACCTCGAAGCTGGGTCGTACGTCCTGGCCTGCAACGTCGTCGAGGAAGAGGACGGCGAAACCGAGGCGCACTATGCCCTCGGGATGCACACGGCCTTCGAGGTCTCGTAAGCATGCGACGCTCCGTCGTCGCGTTCCTCGTCGTCACCCTCGTAGCGGCAACGGCCGTGATCGGCCGTCCCGCCGAAGGGGCGCAGCGTCCGATCGGCGTGCTCATCGCCGACCACGGTGAGCCGCCGGTGTACAACGAGGACACCTACGAGAGCTTCCGCGAGTTCCTCGACCATCTGATGGAGATGGGCGTCATCCCGTCGTGGCTGCGCTACGTGGACACGGGAACGATCCTGCAGGACATGCACTGCTACGACTGCTCCGAGTCCTCCATCGGCGGACATCGCCTCGATGCCTGGCTCCGGCACTACACCGACCCGGCGCTTTTCGTCCCGAGGGTTTCCGAGAGCCTCCCCGCGCACTACGTCATGCCGGCCGGCCCGGGTCTGGACGAACCAGACATCTTCGAGCACGGCGGCCTGCAGACCTGGGACGAGTGGCGACGGATGGGAGGGCGTTCGCCGAACTACGACGAGAAGCTCGGTCGTAAGCGCGAGGTCATCCGACGGTTGCGTACCGCCTTCGGCGAGCGGATCGCTATACGCGTGGGTTACGGCATCGACCCGCGCATCGGCGGAGCGCGGCAAGGACTTCGTCAGGCCGTCACCGCGCTCGTCAAGCGCGACCGCGTCCGTGCGCTTGTCGTCGGCTATCACGGTGTGGGCTACTCCGACATCATGCAGACCCACATGATCCGCCACGAGATCATGGCCACCCTCGAGCAGCTCGGCTCCGGTGTACCGGTTCGATTCGGCGATCCCGTCGGACGCAGCGATCACTACATCCGCGCCGTGGTGAGCAAGGTGCGAGCCGAGGTCGGGAAGCTCCCTGCCTCGGCTCCCGTCGCGGTCCACCTCTCCGGCCACGGCCTGCCGACCACGGCGTGCGGCGACTACGACTGCGCAGCCGACGCCTATCACGGCTACGCCAAGGAGCTCTTCGCGCGGGCGCGGCGAGCCATCGAGCGGAGCATCGTCCGACCCGGCCGATTCGGGGTGTTCCACATCTACGCTGACGGCGGCGAAGGCGATGC
>JBOGXL010000408.1:0-3403 GCA_050694575.1 Actinomycetota bacterium
AGATACTGCTGGAAGCCGGCGCCCCGTCCGGCGTCCTTGCGTTCCTCCCGGGAGCGGGCGAGGAGATAGGTGCATACCTCGTCGATCATCCGGCCGTCTCGGTGATCGCCTTCACCGGCTCGAAGGACGTCGGCCTGTCCATCGTCGAACGGGCGGCCATCACTCGCCCCGGTCAGCGGCACGTCAAACGCGTCATCGCCGAGATGGGCGGGAAGAACGCCATAGTCGTGGACGCAGACGCGGACCTGGACGTTGCCGTGCCCGCGATCGTCGACAGCGCCTTCGGGTATGCCGGACAGAAATGCTCGGCGGCCGCTCGTGTCATAGGCGTCGGACCGGTGTTCGACGAGCTCGTCGGCAGGCTCGTCGGCGCCACCGAAGTCGTCCCCGTGGGCTCGCCTTCCGACATGGGTACGGTCGTCGGGCCGCTCATCGACGAGGACGCGTGGAAGAAGGTCCGCCGCTACCAAGAGCTCGCGCGCTCCGAAGCGGAGGTCGTCCTGCAACGCGAGGACGTGCCTGAGCGCGGCTGGTTCGTCGGACCGACCATCGCGATCACCGGGCCGGACGCGCGTATCGCGAACGAAGAGATCTTCGGGCCGCTGCTCGCTTGCCTGAGAGCCGAGGACTTCGACCACGCTCTCGAGATCGCCAACGCGCCGCCGTATGCGCTCACGGGGGGCCTGTTCTCGCGATCGCCATCGCGGATCAGCGTCGCCGCGCGCCGGCTCCGGGCCGGGAACTTCTACATCAACCGATCCACCACCGGCGCCCTCGTCGGGCGGCAGCCGTTCGGTGGCTTCGGTCTATCTGGTGTTGGCGCAAAGGCCGGGGGACCCGACTACCTGTTGCAGTTCACCGACCCGCGTGTGGTCACGGAGAACACGATCCGGCAGGGCTTCGCACCGCTGGACGAAGGTCGTTAGGGCGCGAACTTCGGGTCGACGAACCGTGCATCCAGAAGAACCCGCCGGGGCTGAACCGGTGAACTGCGCGTCGACGCGGTTGACGCACGCTTCGCCGGAGTACGCTGAGTCGAAAACGGGCATGCTCGATCAACGCGCGGTCGGTGACCGCTCGGGAGCCCGGCGAGTCGCCTTCGTCTCACTGCTCTGGACCGCCGCGATCGCGGCAGCCAAGCTGACGGTCGGGGCGCTCACCGGCTCGGTCGCGGTTCTCGGGGACGGCTTCCACTCGGGCCTGGACGTCGTCGCGACAGCCTTCACCCTCATCGCCATCCGCGTCGCCGCCCGGCCCCCGGATCGCGAGCATCCGTACGGACACGGCCG
Source organism: Actinomycetota bacterium (assembly GCA_050694575.1). Classification (GTDB taxonomy): domain Bacteria; phylum Actinomycetota; class JAICYB01; order JAICYB01; family JAICYB01; genus JBOGXL01. Next base: position 1,290 of record JBOGXL010000408.1, read on the forward strand.
GGCCGAGAACCTGGCGGCGCTCGGTTCGTCGGTCGTGATGGGCCTGGTGGGGGCCGGGGTGGCGTGGGAGGCCATCCGCCGCCTGGTGGAGGGCGCCCTCTTCGAGCCCCCCAGTTACGCCCTGGCCGTGGCGGGCGGGGCCATCGTCGTCGACGTCTGGCGGGCGGCCATCCTCCGGCGAGCCGCCCAGCGCTACTCCTCGCCGGCGCTCGAGGCGGACGCGCTGAACTTCACGGCCGATATCGGGGAGTCGCTGGCGGTTCTGGCCGGGCTGACGCTGGCCCGGGCCGGTGTTCCGGCCGGCGACCCGGTGGCCGCCCTGGTGGTGGTCGTCGTGATGTGGGTCATGGCCGGGCGCATCGCCCTCGCCGCCGTTCAGGTCCTGATGGATCGTCATCCCTCCTCGCTCGCCGACCGGGTGGCCGCCGCGGCGGGCGGCGTCCCGGGGGTGAGGCAGGTCCGCGACCTCCGACTTCGGCGGTCGGGGGCCGACGTGCACGCCGAAGTGACGGTCGGCGTCGACCGGACGTCTTCTGTCGAGCAAAGCCACGAGATCACCGAAGCCGTAGAAGCCGCCATCGCCGACGTTTCTCCAGGGACGAGGACGATGGTGCATGTCGAGCCCAGCCACGAAGGCGAGGACATCGTCGCGCGCACGTTCGCCGCGGCCAACCGGATCGGCATGGCCGATCAGGTGCACAACGTGCTCGCCGTCAAGCACCCGGAAGGTCTGTGGCTCCTGCTGCACGCGAAGGTCCCGGCCTCCACCCCGCTGGGACGCGCGCACGAGGTGACGCTCGAGCTCGAACGTGAGCTCCGACGGGAGATCAACGACCTCGCGCGGGTCGAGATCCACCTCGAGCCGCGCGAACCGCGCCGTTCGTCCGGCCGTGTCGTGACCGCGCAGCGTCCCGACCTCCTCGAGTTCGCACGCGGCGTCGCCGAACGGCACCCACCGATCACGAGGTGTCACGAGGTCGCTGTCAGCGAAGCCGACGACGGCCTGCACATGGTTCTGCACTGCGAAGCGCCACCGACGCACTCGATCTCGGAGATCCACGACGCATCGCTGGACATCGAATCGGACATCCACGCGCGCTTCGAGGAGGTGCGGAGCGTGCTCATCCATTTCGAGCCCCAAGAGACGTAGGCCCGCGCAGCGCCTTGGGTATCGTGAGGCCCGAATGAACGCCTACCGACGCATCAAGACCGATCCGGCGAAGTGGTTCGCGGCCGACGAGGTCGCCAAGGCGAAGGAGTATCAACGCCCGCTCACGCGCGTCCGGGTCGTGAAGACGTTGGTGAGCGTGGCGGCGATCCTCGGGATCATCTGGACGCACGCCGTGCCTCGCTTCGTGGACGCGGTGGGATCCACGTCCTGGCCCCTGCGCTTACTGCTTGCGTTCGGGTTCCTGGTCGTCACCTTCACGCTCGTCGATCTGCCGTTCTCGATCTGGACGACGTTCGTCCACGAGAAGCGCTGGGGCTTCTCGACCCAGACCCCGTCAGGTTTCGTGGCCGACGAGATCAAGGGCTTGCTTCTCAGCAGTGTTCTCGTCGGTGGCGTCGGGTTGCTCCTGTGGTGGGCGATCCGAACGTCGGAGCTGTGGTGGATAGAGGCTTGGCTCGGGTTCTTGCTCTTCTCGGTGGTCCTGGCGCTGATCTTCCCGGTCGTCATCCTGCCGATGTTCAACACGTTCTCGGCCCTCGAGGATCGGAGCCTAGCCGAGCGGCTACGAGCGTTGGCGCGCTCGGCCGGTCTCGACATCTCCGAGGTTCAGGTGATGGACGCAAGCAAGCGAACGCGGAAGGACAACGCCTTCTTCGCCGGCGTGGGCCGGACGCGCCGCATCGTCCTTTTCGACAACCTGCTCACGCAGCCGGAGTCGTCTGTTGCGTCGATAGTGGCTCACGAGATCGGCCACTGGCGCCGCCGGCACGTCGCGCGTCAGATCGTTCTGGCCACCGTTCTGTCGTTGGGCCTCTTCGCCGTGCTCAGATCGGTTTCCACATGGGACGCAGCCCTGCGGTGGGCCGGTGTACCCTCGCTCCGGGACCCTGCTTCCTTGCCGCTCGTGGCGCTGGTGTTCGTTGCTGGCAACGCGGTCCTCGGG
>JBOGXL010000409.1:0-6005 GCA_050694575.1 Actinomycetota bacterium
TCGCCGTCACCATGCGTTCACGGAAGGCCCCTCGATCCTCCGCGCCGTTGCCGACGTCCTCGCCTCGGTTCCAGCGCGCGATCCCGTCCGGCCAGCGCTCCTCGATCTCGGCGCGCGTCAGCCCGGACCATCGGCCGACGTCGATCTCCCGGAGCTCGGCCCGGCGCTCGACCGGGCCCAGCCCGAGCGTGTCGCCGATGATGTCGGCCGTCTCGGCCGCCCGCCGAAGGTCGGACGCCACTATCCGCTCGACCGTGCCTGCGAGCCTGCTCGCCGCTGCGAGCGCTTGCGCCCGTCCGCGCTCGGAGAGCTCGGGATCGGCCAGGCCCTGCCACCGGCCCTGGGCGTTCCACTGCGACTCCGCGTGGCGGATGAGCAGGAGTCGCGTCACAAGACGTCGAGCGAGCGCGCTATGCGCACGTACAGCTGCGCCGACTCCTCCCGGCGCGACTCCGGAGCCCAGAACTCGATGCGATAGGTGCCCGACCCGCGCCCGACCCACCACGTCTCGCGGTACTCGTCGCGGAGCGTGTACTGGTGCCGGAAGGCCTTCCGTCCGTCCAGCTGCACGCCGTCGACGATGTTGATCTCGTCGTAGGAGCTTCCCGCTGAACGATCACGGTCGTCGGCTTCCTGTCGCGCGCGGTCGAAGGACCGTCTGTCCAGCGTCACCCGGAACCGCCGCTCGGCTCCCTCACGCACCGGTTCGATGAACGTCACGACGGACAGCCCGTTCACACGCTGCGGACGGACGTCCCAGCTCCGTGGCCCGCTTATCGCGAAGTCGAGTTCGGGGAACGCCTCGCGGACGAGCTCGACCTGATCCGGCTCGTTGCCCCGCAGTCGCGGCCCGACGGCTTCGAGGGCTATCAACCCGCCGGCGACGACGAGCCCCGCCACCAGTCCGATGAGGATCGCCCGGCCCAGGCGGAGCTTGCGAGGGTCGCGCGGCAGTCGCGGCGGAGCGGGTGCGTACGCTGCGACCGGCGCCTCCTGCGTGATGGTCGGCGCAGCGACGTACGGTTGCTCGTACTGCTGGTACTGCGCGTAGCCTTGCTCGGCAACGGCACCGGGAGCCGGAACCGCACCCGGAGCGGGAGAGGCCGCGGCGGCTTCCTCGATGACCGCGCCCTCGGAGAACACGGTCGCCTGGGCGTACACCGCGGGCTGCTCGATCACCTCCCAGCACCGCGGACACGCGTGCATCCGCGTTTCGAGTGCCTCGCCGCAGCTGCTGCACGTCGGACGTACGGCCAGCCCGCAGCGCGGGCACGCATGCGTATCCAGAGTGATCGCGGTGCGGCACGCGGGACAGACCGGCGTCGACACGGTTACGCGGGTCGCCGCCCGGTTCGTTCGCTGACGCCTCCGGGCCCCCCGCGGCCTTTTACCTTCACGGACTGACACTGCGGACAGAAGTAGTGCGACCGCTGACCGATGCGCACACGAACGATGGGCGTCCGGCACCGGCGGCACGGCTGACCTTCGCGCGCATGGACGCTCAGCGCGTCCTGATGCTCGCCGGGCTCGTCGTACAGATCGCGCCACTCGCCGTCGCCGAGGGTCGTGCCGCGATGACGTATCGCGTCCTGGAGCACCTCGCCCACGGCGCGGGACAGCCGTCTCGTCTCGTTTGATGTCAACGAGTCCGAGCCTCTGTCCCACGGGAGGCCGGCGTGGAACAGCACTTCGTCGGAGTAGATGTTGCCCAACCCCGCCATGAACTCCTGGTCCATCAGCAGCGGCTTCATCTTCGACTTCCGCGACGAGACCATATCGCCGAAGAGCTGCCATGGGATCTGGTCGTTTATGGCGTCCAGACCCAAACCGGCCATGGCCTCCGTGTAACCCTCCGTGGTCGTGACGTAGCACTCGCCGAACCTGCGTGCGTCGAAGAACCGGAGCTCGCCGCCTTGCGTGAAGTGCAGGACGACATGTGTGTGCTTGTCGGCCGGTCGTCGCGCCGTCGCCTTCACGAGGTGCCCCGACATGCCGAGATGGAAGACGAGGAAGTTACGGGTGTCGAGCTCGAAGGCGAGGTACTTGCCCTTGCGGTGGACGGCCTTCACCTTTCCACCCTGCAGGTGCTTCTCGAACTCCTTGGGCGTCACGTGTCGCTTGGTCAGACGCTTGCCTTCAGAACGCGCTTCGCGCACGTACTTCCGGGTCTTGATATCTGCGGCGCGGATCCGTTTGCCGACGTATTCCTTCTCGAGCTGACGGCGAAGGACCTCGACCTCGGGCAGCTCAGGCATGACTTACCTCTCGATCGAGCCGGTCCAGAGCGTGGGCGGCCGCGGCTTGCTCGGCCTCCTTCTTGGACCGTCCCTCTCCGCGCCCCTCGAACTTCTCGTGGACGAACACCTCGGCCCGGAAACGCTTCTCGTGGTCCGGTCCGAACCCCGTCACGCGGTACCGGGGCAGGATCCCGTGACGTCGCGTGACGAGCTCCTGAAGCCGCGTCTTGGCATCCTTCGGGATCTCCCTTCCGGCGGCGGCCTCGATCAGCTCGCTGAACAGGCTCCTGACGACCTTGCGGATCGTCTGGATCCCGCCGTCGACGTAGATCGCGCCGAGGACGGCCTCGAGGCCGTCGGCCATGATCGAGGGCTTGCGCGTCCCGCCGCTCGACCGCTCGCCCCGGCCGAGCTGCATCGCTTCGCCGAGCCCGAGGTCGGCGGCGATGCCGGCGAGGGCCGGCTCGGAGACGAGCGACGCCCTGAGCTTGGCCAGATCGCCCTCGAGCAGATCCGGGAACCGCTTGTAGAGCAAGTCGGTGACGCAGAGGTTGAGGATCGCGTCCCCGAGGAACTCCAGCCGCTCGTTCGTCTCCGCCACGTCGTTCTCGTAGGCGAACGAACGGTGCGTCAGCGCGACTTCGAACAGGCTCGGGTCTCGGAACGACACACCGAGCTTCTCCCTCAGGGTCGCGCGGCCGTCGCTCGTCGGCGCGCCCGCGGGCTCACCCATCCGCCGCTTCTGCTCCTCCTTGCGTAGAGGCCTGCACCCTCTACTCGGCAGAGACCCGTCCGGCGACGAAGTCGACGGCATCCCCTACGGTCCGGATGCCCTCGAGTTCCTCGTCGGGGATCTCCAGAGACAACTCCTCCTCGAGCGCCATGGCCAGCTCGACCAGGTCGAGCGAGTCGGCCTCGAGGTCCTCCTCGAGCCGGGTCTCCAGCTGGATCTGTCCGGGCTCGCACTCGATGAGCTCCGCGAGGCGTCCGCGGATCAGCTCGAAGATGTCGGTTCGTGTCATGACGTTTCCTCGGGGTCGGCCCCGGCCGGCGCCTTCGCCGCCGCCAGCCGTTCGGAGACCTTCCCCACCAGCCCCCCGTCCACGGTCTGTGCCGCGATGCGGATCGCCGACAGCACCGCGTCTGCGCTCGAACTTCCGTGGCCGATTATACAGACGCCCTTCACACCCAAAAGATGGGCCCCACCATGGGTTTCGGGGCTCATCTGGGTAGCCAGCTCGAGGAGACCGGGCATGAGCACCTTCGCCGCGTCCTTCGCCTCGTCGGTCGCCGTGAAGATGCGGGTGAGCTCGCCGAACAGGAACCGCCCGAAGCCTTCGAGCAGCTTGAGCACGACGTTGCCGGTGAACCCGTCGGTGACCACTACATCCACACGGTCCGAGGGGATGTCCCGGCCCTCGACGTTGCCGATGAAGTTGACGTCCGCCGCCTCAAGGAGCGGGAAGGCGGCCTTCACGAGCTCGCTGCCCTTGCCGGGCTCCTCGCCGACCGACAACAGCCCCACGCGCGGCCGGCCTATCCCCAGCCGCACCTCGGCGAAGACCGAGCCCAGAGTCGCGAAACCAACCAGGTGCTCGGGACGGACGTCGACGTTCGCGCCGGCGTCGACCAGGACGGTAGGCGCATCTCCCAGGGGCAGCACGAGGGCGATAGCCGGGCGCGCGACGCCGCGGATCCGTCCCGTCTCGAGAACGGCTCCGGCCATGGCGGCTCCCGTCGAGCCGGCCGAGAAGACCGCGTCGGCGCGCCCGTCCTTGACCAGGCGGCTCGCCACGCTGATCGAGGAGGTTCGCCTGGAGCGCACGGCGCGCGCGGGATCCGGATCGTCCATCGGGATGACGTCGGGGGCGTCGACGATCTCGATCCCCTCACCCAGGGCGGCTCCGGTGTCGGCCAGGCACTTCTCCAGGCGATCCCGCGGGCCGGCGAGGAGGATCTCGACGCCTTCGGCAGCCGCTAGAGCAGCTCCTTGGACGATGGCCTCGGGAGCGTTGTCGCCCCCCATGGCGTCTACCGCGACACGGGCCAAGCGCTAGTCGAGCTCGAGGATGTCCCGGCCCTTGTAGGTCCCGCAATGGGGGCAGACGCGGTGCGGCAGCTTGGGCTTGTGGCACTGCGGACAGGACGAATTGGGCGCGACCGCAACGCGCTTCCAGTGAGCACGACGGTCGTCGCGTCGGGCGCTCGTCTTCCGCCTCTTGGGGGCCTGCATGGGGTCCTCGCGTTGACTGGGGAGCGACTAGCTTACCGGGTCGGGGCCCCCCGTAGACGGCCACAGGTCCCGCAGGGCCGACCACCGGAGATCGCCTTCGTCGGACGGACACCCGCACGGGCCGTCGTTGAGATCGGCCCCGCAGCGCGGGCACAAGCCGGCGCAATCGGGACGACACAGCGCGTTGAGAGGAATCTCGAGGGCGACGGTGTCCCGGACGGCCAGCTCCAGGTCGACCGACTCGTGGGAGATGACGTAGCCCTCCTCCCACACGCTCCCCGGGGGACGATAGATCTCCGCGACACGCACGCGCAGCGGCTCGGCGATGTCACGGAGGCACCGCCCGCACCGACCGGAGTACTCACCCTCGACACTTCCCTGGACCACAACGCCGCCGTCTATGGCCTCGAGCACGAGATCGAAGTCGAGGTTACCCGGCACACCGACCAGGCCCACCTCGAGCTGCGGTACGGGAGCCGAGAACGCCAGAGCGCGCCGGGAGCCGGGTGCTTCCAGCAATTCGCCTACGTCGACGACCAGCGGGGAGTGCGTTCGCATGGAAAGCCCAGCGTACTAGCGCTCTTCGACCTATTCGGGCTCCGCGCGGGGCAGCGGGCCCGAGATCTCGCCGGAGTCGTCGAACTCGAGCGGTGTGACCATCGCCGAGGAGGCCTCGAGACGCTTTCTGAGCTGCTCGCGGCCGCGCCCGACGCTGCGCAGGACCTTGCTGAGCAGGATCTCGAAGTTCGCGAGCTTCGCGTCGACGTAGTCGTCGGCCTGGTGGGTAAGGCGGTCGGCCTCGGCCCGAGCGTCCCCGACTATCCTCTCTGCCTCCCGTTCGGCCGCCTGGACGACCTCCGCGCGCGCCAACAGCCGGGACCGCTCCTCCCGTGCCTGCTCGATGATGTACGCGGCCTTGTCGTGGGCATCGGCGAGCAACCGCTCACGGCCCTCGAGCACCTCGCGGGCCTGCTCGTGCTCGCGGGGCATCGCCGCCGAGACCTCGCGGATGAGCTTGAGCGCCTCGTCCCGGGGGATGACGGCCGAGGCCGACAGCGGGACGCTGCGCGCCTCTTCGACCATCTTCTCGAGCGCCTGGAGCGCCTCGAGGTAGCTCATCGGTTCAATCGGTCGAGCAATCGCTTCTCCACGATCGGCGGCACCAGGCCCGTGATCTGGCCTCCAAGGGTGATGACCTCTTTCATGAGGCTCGAGGAGAGGTAGGAGTACTCCGGGCTGGTCGGCAGGAACACCGTCTGCAGGCCCATCCGCGCGTTCATGTGGGCCATCTGCATCTCGTAGTCGAAGTCCGTCACCGCTCGGAGACCCTTCACGACGACGTCGGCGCCGATCTGCTGACAGAACGTGACGAGCAGGCCTTCGAACGACATGACCTTGACGCCGTCCACGTGCGAGGTCACCTCGGCGATCAGGTCCATGCGCTCGTCGATGTCGAACAGGGCTTGCTTCTTCGCGCTCGAGGGGACGTCCGAGACCGCCACGACGACCTCGCCGAACATCCTTCCGGCCCGCTC
>JBOGXL010000410.1:0-3295 GCA_050694575.1 Actinomycetota bacterium
GCGTTGCAGCCCAAGGAGGCCGAGGTCGAGCACGGCGGCCAGCGCGGCCGAGAGAACGGTTCCCACGACGATGGGCGTCGGGAACGGGACGGAACCGCGACGGATCCCCTGGAGGATCAGGGCACCCAACCCTCCGTAGCCGATGAGCGCCGTGACGGTGACGAGCCCGACGACCGTTACCGTCGCGATCCGCAAGCCGGCCATGATCGCGGGGAACGCGAGCGGCAGCTCGATCTGCCAGAACAAGGGCCACCTGCGGTATCCCATCCCGACGGCCGCATCACGGATGTCACCGGGCACGCCGTCGATTCCAGTGACGATGTTCCGGACGAGGATGAGCAGCGTGTAGGTGACGAGAGGAACCGTCGCCGTCGTCGTCGAGAGCCCAGTGAACGGAACAAGCATCGCGAACGCGGCGAGGCTCGGGATGGTGAAGAGCAGCCCCGTCACGCCGATGATCGGCCCGTACGTTCGCCTCTGCCGGAGCGCGAGCGCGGAGAGCGCGAGAGCGATCGCAACGCCGATACCCAGGGCCAGGCCGGTCAGACGCAAGTGCTCTACCGTCTGCGCGCCGATGTCGTCGACGTGATCGACGACCCAGTCCCACCGGAAGAAGGCGCGACTCAACGGAGCTCTCCGGCGATGCGGTCGAGGGTGAGGGTGCCGAGCGGCTGGCCGGCGTCGCCGACGACCCGAGCCGCGACCGCTCCGGCCGACAGGATCGCCTGAAGCGCATCGAGCAGCGTTGCGTCCCCACGGATGACTGGACCGTCCTGCGCCGAGCCGGCGTCTGAGAGGGTGAGCTCTCGCACGGTCATCAGTCCGAGGCGACGGAGCTGGCGCTGCGATCCGACGAAGTCGGCGACGAAAGTGCTCGCCGGATGCGCGAGGAGCTCCACGGGAGTCGCGATCTGCTCGACGATGCCGCCGACGTTCATCACGACTACTCGATCGCCGAGCTTTATCGCTTCATCGATGTCGTGGGTGACGAACACTATCGTTTTCCGGAGCCGGTCCTGGAGGCCGAGGAGCTCGTCCTGGAGCCGGGTCCGCACTATCGGATCGACGGCGCCGAAGGGCTCGTCCATGAGGAGGACCGGGGGATCGGCCGCGAGGGCCCTGGCTACGCCGACGCGTTGCTGCTGGCCGCCGGAGAGCTCGGCCGGATAGCGGGGCCCGAGATCGTGTTCCAGGCCGACGAGGGTCATCAGCTCCTCGACGCGTGACTCGATGCGCGGACGCTCCCACCCGAGGAGCCGCGGGACGGTTGCGACGTTGTCCCAAACGGTCCGGTGGACGAACAGCCCCACCTGCTGGATGACGTAGCCGATGCCCCGGCGCAGCTCGTGCGGCTCGACCGTCCGGACGTCCCGGCCCCCGACGAGCACCCGTCCGGACGTCGGTTCGACGAGCCGGTTGATCATCCGCAGGGTGGTCGTCTTGCCGCACCCGGACGGCCCGACCAGACAGACGACCTCGGCGGCTTGGACGTCCAGGGAGAGCCCCGAGACGGCGGGCCGCGAGGCCGCGAAGGCCTTGCTTACGCGCTCGAGCCGGATCATCGGCTCCGCCGCCGCCCCTCGACTGGCCACTGGTCGGATGCTAGCGAAATCGCTGGTCAGCGACGGGAACTAATGAACCCGCTTCGGCGTTTATCAGATGCACGCGGAACCCACCGCGTGGGTATAGGACGACGGAATGGGATCCATGACCGATCTTGATATCAGCATCCCCGGAGACGACCGGGGCACACCGGCCGCGAGTGGGCGGAACGGTGACGCGCACACCGATCTCGTGCGGCTGTTCCTCAACGAGATCGGCCGCTATCCCCTGCTCACGGCCGAAGAGGAGATCCTGCTCGCCAAGCGCATCGAGAAGGGCGACGACGAGGCTCGGCAGACGATGATCCGCTCGAACCTCCGCCTCGTCGTCTCGATCGCCAAGCGCTACCAGGGCCGCGGCCTGTCGCTTCTCGACCTCATCCAGGAAGGGATGCTCGGATTGATCCGCGGTGTGGAGAAGTTCGACTGGCGCCGCGGCTACAAGTTCTCGACGTACGGGACCTGGTGGATCCGCCAGGCCATCGGGCGGGCGATCCACAACCACTCCCGGACGATCCGCATACCGGCCCACCTGCTCGACCGTGAGCGCAAGATCCAGGCCGCCGAACGTAGCTTGGCGACCGAGCTCGGCCGCGAGCCGACCGACGCCGAGGTCGCGAAGGCGGCCAAGGTCACTATGCGCGAGCTGAAGCAGGTGCGCGAAGCCGCGCGCACCGTTACGTCCCTGGACACGCCCGTGGGCGACGACGGCGAGACGCCGCTGGGCGACCTCATCGCCTCGGCTCCCGACGAGGCGGCCGAAGAGGTGCAGAGCGCGATCGAGCGTACGAGCCTGCACGAGGCCGTCCGCAAGCTGCCGGAGGACGAGCGCGAGGTGATAGTGCTGCGCTTCGGTCTGGGCGGCGAGGATCCGAAGACCTTGCAACAGGTCGCCGACGAGCTCGGGTCGACGCGCGACCGCGTCCGCCGGATCGAGCGGGACGCCATCCGCCGGCTGGAAGCCGAGCTCGAGGACCTGCGCGAAGCGGTCTGACCAAGCTAGGCTCCTTCCCGGTCGACAAAGGGGGAGCCGTGAAAGCTGCCATCGTTCGTGAGGTCAACGGGCCCGTCGAGATCGTCGATGCCACCGTCGGTGAGCTAGGACCCGAGAAGGTCAAGATAAAGACGTTGGCGGCGGGTGTGTGCCACTCCGACCTGTCCATCCAGAACGGGACTATCCCGTGGCCTTTCTTGCCCGTGATCTTGGGGCACGAGGGCGCGGGCGAGGTGGTCGAGGTAGGCGAAGGCGTCGACTCACACAAGGCAGGGGACCACGTCATCTTCAACTGGGTCCCTTTCTGCGGCGAGTGCTTCTATTGCAAGCGCGGCGAGACGTGGCTGTGCTCGGTCGGATACGGGCTCGGCTTGACCGCCGCCACCATCGATGGCGGGATGGCATTCCCGATGGCTGCCACGGGGACGTTCGCCGAGGAAGCGGTGGTCCACACGTCTTCGGCGATCAAGATCCCGTCGGACATCCCGCTGGACGTCGCAGCTCTCGTCGGCTGCGGCGTCACTACCGGAGTGGGTGCGGCGCTCAACACCGCCAAGGTCAAGAAGGGCTCGACCGTTCTCGTGATCGGTTGCGGGGGCGTTGGGATGAACGTGATCCAAGGCGCGAAGATCGCCGGCGCCTCCGCGGTCGTCGCCGTCGACCGGTTCGAGAACAAGGCCGAGGAGGCCAAGCGGTTCGG
>JBOGXL010000411.1:0-5241 GCA_050694575.1 Actinomycetota bacterium
GGGTAGCGTTGCAGGTCGCGCACGCGCAGCGACTTGGCGCGCACGACCGAACCGTCGGCAGGCGCAGCCACTACAAGGGGCTCCCGGAGGATCGGCGCCGTGGCCAGCGCCGGGTCACGTCTGTGCAGTGGCAGGATGATGAGCGCCAGGTCCAGCTCACCCTGGGCGAGCAGCCGGACGAGATCTCGCGACCCGCTCTCCTGGACGACGAGCTCGATGCCCGGATAGGCGTCGTGAAAGTGCGCGAGTGAGTCCGGCAGCAGGACGGTCGACAGGCTCGGCGTCGCACCCAGACGCACCCGCCCGCGGCCCAACCCCACAAGCTCCTGCACTTGCACTTGTGCGCTCTCGACGTCGGCGAGGATGCGCCTCGCCAGCGGAAGCATCGTCTCTCCGGCCGTAGTGAGTGCCACGTTGCCGCGTGCCCGGCTGAACAGCGGAGTGCCGAGCTCACGCTCCAGCGTGCGGACCTGCTTGCTGAGCGCCGGCTGCGAGACGTGGACGTCCTCGGCTGCGCGCGTAAAGTGACGCGTTCGTGCGACCGCGACGAAGTAGACGAGCTGGTGCAGCTGCACCTTCATAGTCTATAGCTATCGAAACCAGGCTTACAATGTCTTGGACGACTCGTCCCCCCCTCGGCCTATGGTCGAGCCGTGATGTGGAGGACGTCAGAGCCGCAACGGGGGCCGAGCTCGATGCCACTCGGGGACGAAGGGTGAGGACGCGCGTCTGCAACATCCTCGTGATCGGCTCGGGTGCGGCGGGTATGCGCGCGGCTATCGCTGCGCACGAGGCCGGTGCGGATGTCGTGGTCGTCGGCAAGCGCCCCCGCCTCGACGCGCACACTGTGCTCGCCTCGGGCGGCATCAACGGCGTTCTCGGCACCCGCGACGCCGAGGACAGCTGGCAGCAGCACTACGCGGACACGGTCCGCGAGGGCTACTTCCTCTCCCACCCGCGCGTCGTCGAGATCATGGCGACTGAGTCCCCGGATGCGATCCGCGAGCTCGCCGATTGGGGCTGCGAGTTCGCGCGGACGAAGGATGGACGCATCGATCAGCGCTTCTTCGGTGCCCACTACTACCGGCGCACGTGCTACACAGGGGACTTCATCGGACGAGCTGTCCTTCGGACCCTGCACCTACGCGCGGCTGAGGTCGGCGTCCCCACCGTTGTCGAGGACGCCTACGTCGCCAAGCTCCTTCTGGCCGGCGGCACGTGCTTCGGCGCACTCGCCTTCGATCTTCATTCAGGCGAGCGCACGGTCTTCTTCGCCGATGCCGTCATCGTTTGCACGGGCGGGCATACGAGGCTCTGGCGCCGAACTTCCTCGCGGCGCGATGAGAGCTTCGGCGACGGCTTCGGCCTCCTCCTCGAGGCCGGCGGCGAGCTCATGGACATGGAGCTGGTCCAGTTCCACCCCACAGGGATGACGTGGCCCGAGGAGGTGGCCGGGCGGCTCGTTACCGAGGCCGTACGCGCAGAGGGCGGGCGCCTCTACAACGCGCTCGGCGAACGCTTCATGGAGCGCTACGACCCCGAGCGTCTGGAGCTTTCGTCGCGCGACCGCGTTGCGCTCGCCATCCATACCGAGATCGCCGAGGGACGCGGGACCGACCGAGGCGCCGTCCTCCTCGACATCTCGGGCAGGGGCAAGGACTACATCCTCGAGAAACTCCCGCGCATGTACCGGCAGTTCATCGAGCTCCAGATGCTCGACATCACGAAGGAGTCCATGGAGGTCGCTCCGACGGCGCACTACACGATGGGCGGCGTGGTCGTCGATCCCGAAACACACTCGACGAAGATCCCCGGCCTGTACGCTGCCGGTGAGGTGTGCAGCGGCCTGCACGGCGCGAATCGGCTGGGCGGCAACTCGCTGGCGGAGACGCTCATCGCCGGACGGCGGGCCGGTGTAGCGGCGGCGAAGTTCGCCGAAGACAGTGAGGTCTTGCTGCGGTCGCGTTGTGTCATACGCGAGGCCAACGATGAGCTCGACGCGCTCGTGCGTCCCGGTCCCGAGCTCGCCCGGCCGTTACAGCGTCGCCTGCGCGACATGATGTGGGGGCGTTGCGGCGTCGTCCGCGACGAGATCGGCCTCAGGTCGGCGCTCGATGAGCTCTCGGAGATCCGCTCTGCGCTCTCGGACGTCGACGTCCGGCCGGGCTCCGAGGGATGGAGCGACCTCGCGTATGTCCTCGACCTGCGCGGCGGACTGCTGGCGGCGGAGGCGACGATCCGCGGCGCGATCGAGCGCCGGGAGACGCGCGGCGCGCACAACCGCTCCGACTACCCGGCGCTCGACCCCGCCCTCCAGGTGAACCTCTACACGCGTCTCGATGACGGCCGCGTCGAGATCCGAAGCGAGCCGGTGCCGGAGGCGTCACCGGAGCTCGAGGAGATTCTCCGCACTGCTCCGCAAGTGGTCGTCAGGGCCGAGCACCTCCTCGAATGAGGGCGGGTCGATCGTCACAACTTGTGAGACGTTCACAACGGACTCGCGAGGCAGCTTGCTCTGCCTCCGCGCGACTCGAATGTTGACCGGTGCGTCTGCGAGCCTCAGGTTCGAGCTGACGATCAGCGCCTATATGGTGCTGATCGCGTTTCGGTTGAACGAGTCAGCCTGGACCACGACGACCGGATGTCGGTTCCCGGGCCGGGCTCTCGTGGGCTCGCCCACCAGATCGCACGACTTCAGGCTCCCGTCGGGAGGAGCGCCCGGCGCCGTCCCGTGATCATGGCTACCGGGCCCAGGACGAGCACGGACCCCACCACGCAGAGCACCGCGTAGCCGAACTCGCCGACGAGGATCCCCGAGCCGAGCCCGGCAACCGCTGCGGCCGTCCACACCACGCTGTCGGTGGCTCCCTGCAGGCGAGCACGGTCGGCATAGGCCAGACCTTCGGTGAGGAGTGCGCTTCCCGCGACGAACGACAAGCTCCAGCCCCAGCCCAGCCCGAAGAGCGGGATCGAGAGCCACGGTCCTGCGTCGGCCGGCAGCGCCGCCGCGCCCACAGCGGCCACGACGAGCGTGCCGAAGCCCAGGAGGACGGTCGGGATGGCGCCGATCCGATCGGCGATACGCCCCGCGACCGGCGATAAACCGTACATACCGAACACGTGCAGGCTGATGACGAGCCCGACCGAGCCCAACCCGTGGCCGTGCGAGCGCATGTGCACCGGCGTCATCGCCATGATCATCACCATCACGGTTTGGGCCACAGCCAGGGCGATGAGCGCGGCCTGCGCCCGCGGACCGCGCCACATGTCGACCAAACGCGCACCCGTGGGTGCGACCTCTGAGTCGTGCGGCACCAAGGCAGCTGGGGAACGACGCCACAAGACGACCACCGCCGCAACGGCGAGCAGGCAACCGGCTATCGCGAGCACGAAGGGTCCACCGAGGCGCGGAAGGCCGGCGTCCATCGCGACGCGGCTGGACGGCTCGAGCAAGGCCGGACCGGCTACACCGCCTATGGCACCCGCCCACACCACCATGCTCAAGCCGGAGGCGCGACGTTCCGGCGGATACAGGTCCGCCGCGGCGTAGCGCGACAGGTGGTTGGCTGCGTTGCCGACTCCCATCACGAGGATCGCCGGGACGAACAGCGCGAACTGCCCGTTGGCGATGGCGACGACGGCGATCAAAGCGCCGGCGGCTCCAAACGCGTACCCGATCGCCAGCCCGGGCGCCCGTCCACGCCGAGCCATCAGCAGCGAGAGGAGCGCCGACCCCAGACCCGTGCCCAATACGCCGGCCGTCCACGGCAGCCCGGACAAGGTAGCGGAGCGTGACAGGTCCTCGCCGGCAAGCGGAGCGACGGTGATCGAAGCGACGAAGCTCGTCGTGCCCAAGGCCACCGATGCGAACAAGACGCGTGCCGACCGGCGTCGGAGGGCGGCGGTGTCGATCACGCGCCGAGTCTACGGTTGGGCCGCCGACACGGCGGGACGTCATGGCTATCCTTGAGGATCGCGATGAGTCTCACTACACGTGAGGTCAAGGGACAACGAGCCGAGAGGTTGCTCGTCCTCCTTCATGGCATCGGCTCGAACGAGGACGACCTCATCCAGCTCGCACCGCTCATCGACCCCGAGGGCTACTTCGTCACGATCTGTCCGCGCGGACCGTACGCGTACGGGCCCGGCTTCGCGTGGTTCCGGATGGAGGCGCCCGAGACGGCTCGCGCGACCATGTCGTCTTCCCTCGACGCCGTGGATGAGGTGATCGAGGCCGCACTGTCCGAGCACAGCCTCGAGCGGGACGAGATGGTCGTCGGCGGCTTCTCCATGGGGGCCGCCATCTCTTTGGGATACACCTTCCGCGCGTCGGAGCGCTCCCGGCCGGCCGGTGATCTGGTGATGAGCGGGTTCCTGCCCGGTGAAGCCGTTGACGTCCTCGACTGGGAAGGTCCACTTCCGCCCGTGCTGATCCAGCACGGCACCAACGACCCGGTCGTGCCCATCGACAGGGCGCGCGAGACGGCGCGGGTGCTGCAGGAGCACGACGTGCCCGTCGTTTTCCGCGAGTATCCGATGCAGCACAACGTCACGCCGGAGAGCGCACGCGACGCGAAGGACTGGCTCGATCAGATCAGGCGCGGCGAGCCCCCGAAGGGCATAGAGGTGAAGGTCGGTGCGCCATCGGCGGCTCCCGCATCGGACGGACCGGTGCGTCACGTGAACAGCGCCACCTTCGACGCCGAGGTTCTCCAGTCCCAGACGCCGGTCATCGTCGACTTCTGGGCCCCCTGGTGCGGTCCGTGCCGCGCCGTCGAGCCGGTGGTCGCCCAGATCGCCGCCATGCGTGGCAGCGCGTACAAAGTGGTGAAGCTCAACATCGACGAGAACCCCGATATCGCCCAGCGCTACGACGTGAAGTCGATCCCCCTCGTCGCGCTGTTCCGCAATGGGCGTCTGGAGCGCGCGTCCCTGGGCGCCAAGCCACGCCAACAGCTGGAGGCCGAGCTCGGGATGCTCGTCATCCCGTGACGACGGACCACCAGAGCCTCTAGGCGGGCACGCGCGGCCGCATCACCAAGCTTGTCTCCCACCTCGACGACGCCGTGCTCCGGGAACCGGTCCCGGCGACCCCGGAGTGGTCGATGACCGATGTCATCGCCCACCTCGCCGGGATCCTCGCGGACATACGAGCCGGCAACCTCGAGGGGGTCGCGACGGATCCGTGGACGGCCAAGCAGGTCGAGGCTCGTCGCGGTCGAAAGATCCCCCAGCTGCTCA
>JBOGXL010000412.1:0-4674 GCA_050694575.1 Actinomycetota bacterium
CGGAGATCGCTTCGTCCGGGGCGAGACCGACCTTCAGACGCTCCAACGCGCCGAGGCCGCGGGGCGTGAGGCCGCCACCGCACGCCTTGTCACGCCAACCACCGGAACCCGGAAGCTCGGCCCGGTCGCAGATCAGCACCCGAGCACCACCACGAGCGAGATGCGTGGCCGTCGCAGAACCGGCCGGACCGCCGCCGACAACGACGACGTCGTAGCGCACGACCGAAAGCTAGCGCTTCGAGTACTGCGGCCGCTTGCGCGCCTTGCGCAGGCCGTACTTCTTGCGCTCCTTCACGCGCGGGTCGCGCGTGAGGAGGCCGGCCTTCTTCAGCGCCGGACGCAATTCCGGGTCGATCTGCAGGAGAGCACGCGCGATCCCGAGCCGGAGGGCGCCGGCCTGTCCGGACGGGCCCCCGCCGTGCACGCGCGCCGTTACGTTGTAGCTCTGCTGCAAGCCGGCCACGCGCAGCGGGTCCTGGATGAGCACCCGGTGGACGAGCGATGTGATGTGGTGCTCGAGCGGACGCTCGTTGACGGTGATCGTTCCGTCACCGGGCAAAAGACGCACACGCGCGACGGAACGCTTGCGCCGTCCCGTTCCGATCCCGCCGTTCGCGGTCATGGTCACGACTTAGTCTCCTTGGGCGACTTCCGCGAGCTCGCCTTGCGCGCCGCGGGCTCTCGACGCGACGCCTTCTTCGCCGGCGCCTTCTTCGCGGCTGCGCTCCTGGCCTCCTTGGCCTTCACCTTGCCCGGGTTGCGCGTCGGGGTCGGGGGCGTCTCGAGGTAGATCGGGATCGGGCCGTCGGCCGCCAACGGCTCGGGGTTTTGCGAGCCGTGCGGATGATCCGGACCGCCGTACACCTTGAGCTTGCGCCGCTGCTGACGACCGAGCGTGCCCTTCGGCAGCATCCCCCACACCGCGCGCTCGATGGCGCGCTCGGGGTGTGTCGCCAGCAACCGACGATACGGGATCTCCTTGAGGCCGCCCGGGTACTCGGAGTGGCGGCGATAGAGCTTGCGGTCGAGCTTCTGTCCGGTGAGCTTCACCTTCTCGGCGTTGACGACTATCACGAAGTCGCCGACGTCGATATGGGGCGTGAATGCAGGCTTGTGCTTCCCGCGCAGAACCGTCGCGATCCGCGTGGCCAGGCGGCCGAGCACCTTGTCGGTCGCGTCGACGAGGAACCACTTCCGTCCGATCTCGTGCGGTTTGGCCGAATACGTCTTCACGCGCACCCCCGCTGGGAGTTCACGTACGCCAGGCCCGACCACGGCCACGTCACAGCCGGGCGGTTCGGCCACTCGACACCGTCGTAGGACACGTCCACGAGCGTAAGCCCGTGCGCCGGCGCGACGGGCCCGGCCGCCGAGCGGTCGCGGGCTTCGAGCACCTCGCGCATCCACGCGACGGGCTTGCGTCCCGCACCGATCTCGATGGCCGTGCCGACGATGCTGCGCACCATCTGATGAAGGAACGACTCCGCCACCACCTTGATCCGGACGAACGGACCGTCGGCCACGGCATGGGCCTCGAGCACCGTGCGCTCGGGCGACTGGTCTGAGCGGACGCGGCTGAACGACGAGAAATCGTGAGTCCCGACGACGGCCTGAAGTGCCCGGCTCGCCAACGAGGCGTCGAAGGCGGCCCGAGGCCAGACCGCGTACTTGCGGTAGAGCGGGTGCGGTGCGCCTGCACACCACAAGAGGTAGGCGTACATGCGCGAGCGCGCCGAGTGCCGGGCGTCGAAATCGTTGTCGGCGGGTTGAGCGTCGAGGACGGCCACGTCCGGCGGGAGGAGCGCGGGCATCCCACGCTGCACCATCGCGGGTTCGAGCGAGGAAGCGTTCACAGAGACGACCTGGCCCAGTGCGTGCACGCCGGCGTCGGTGCGTCCGGCTGCTCGGATCCGGACCTCGTCTTTCGCGAGCTTGCCGAGGGCCGACTCGAGCACGCCCTGGACGGTCCGCTGTCCGGGCTGGACCTGGTATCCGGAGAAGCCGGAACCGTCGTAGGCGACGCAGAGGCGGAGCATGGTCTAAGACTCCTCGGTCCCTTTCGTGGAAGCCTCGGGACCCGCCGCCGTCTCTTCTTCCGGCGTCTGTTCTTCCGGCGCCTCTTCGGCGGCGCGACGACGGCGCCGTCCGCGGCGACCCTTCTTCTCGGGCTCGGGCTCGGGCGCCCTCGCGGCGGGTGCGTCGACGAGCTCGATGATCGCCATCGGCGAAGCGTCACCGCGACGGGGGCCGAGCTTGAGGATGCGGGTGTACCCACCCGGCCTGTCGCCGGCGCGCGGACCGACCTCGCCGAACAGGCGATGGACGATCTTGCGGTCGCCCAGCTCGCTCAGGGCTTGGCGGCGGCGATGGAGGCCACCCTTGCGCGCCTTCGTTATCAGCTTCTCGACGTACGGACGGAGCTTCCGAGCCTTCGATTCCGTCGTGACGACTCGCCCGTGCGCGATCAGCGATCGCGACAGCCCGCGCAGGATCGCGCGCTCGTGCGCGGGACCTGCACCGAGGCGGGGGCCGCCCGAGGGTCGGGGCACTAGGCCTGTTTCTCCTTCAGGTTCAGACCCATCGACTCGATCTTCTCCTTCACCTCGTCGACGGACTTCTCACCGAAATTCCGGATGTCCATGAGGTCCTCCACCGAGTACGTGAGGAGGTCGCCGACGGTGTGCACGCCGACCCGCTTGAGCGAGTTGAGCGTCCGCACGGTGAGGTCGAGCTTCTCGACCGGCTCCTGCGTGTGCGCCGGCGCGGCTTCGGCCGGCACCTCCTCGACCGGCAGCGGGCCTTCGACGAGCTCGCGGAACAGACCCATGAGCTCGCCGAGCCGCCGGGCCGCGTGCATCACGGCCTCCGAAGGGCTCACCGCGCCGTTGGTCTCGACCTCGAGGACGAGGCGGTCGAAGTTCGTCATCTGCTCGACACGCGTGTGCTCGACGACGTAGGTCACACGCCGCACCGGCGAGAAGATCGCGTCGATCGGGATAACGCCGATCACGTCCTTGCCCTTCATGCGGTCGGCGACGTCGTAGCCGATCCCTCGCTCGACGGTGAGCTCCATGTCGAGGCGTCCCTTGGAGTTGAGCGACGCCACGTGGACGTCGGGGTTCACGATCGTGACGCCGGCCGGCGTCTCGATGTCGCTCGCCTGGACCTCCTTCGGCCCTCGGGCGCGCAGCTGCAGCGTCCCCGACGGCTCGTCGGACTCCATCCGGACGACGATGTCCTTGATGTTCAGGACGAGCTCGGTGACGTCCTCCTTCACACCGGGGATCGTCGTGAACTCGTGCAGGACGCCTTCCACCTTGACGAGCGCTATCGCTGCTCCCGGAACGGACGACAGGAGCGTGCGACGCATCGCGTTGCCCACCGTGTATCCGAACCCGGGCTCGAGCGGCTCGACGATGAACCTCGACATGCGGTCGTTGACCTGCTCTTCAGAGACCGTGGCTCTCACAATCGTGAGCAAACTGCATTCCTCCTTCGCGGATTAAAGGCTTAGCGCGAGTAGAACTCGACGACGAACGACTCCTTCACCGGCGCGTCGATGTCGGCGCGCTCGGGGAGGGAAACGACCTTGGCTTCGAACACGTCCATGTTCACGGCCAGCCAGCCCGGGATCGTCCGGGACTGTGACCGCTCTCGCGCTTCGAGCACACGGACCGCGCTCCTCGACTTCTCCTTGATCTGCACGGAGTCTCCGACGCGCACCATCACGGAAGGCGTCTTGGTGATCCGGCCGTTCAACAGTACGTGTCTGTGCAGGACCAGTTGGCGGGCGTCGTCGCGAGACTGCGCGAAGCCCGCTCGGAAGACTGAGTTGTCCAGGCGCCGCTCGAGCAGGCGCAGCAGGTTCTCGCCCGTGGCGCCCTTCTGACGGGCGGCCTTGTCGTAGTAGCGGCGGAACTGCCGCTCGAGAACACCGTAGATCCGGCGCGCCTTTTGCTTCTCACGAAGACGAAGGAGATATTCACTCTCGCGGCGCCTGCCCCGGCCGTGTTGTCCGGGCGGGAAGGGCCGCTTCTCGACGGGGCACTTGGGCGATTCGCACTTCGAGCCCTTGAGGTACAGCTTCATGCCCTCGCGTCGGCACAGCTTGCAGTCGGCGTCGTTGTAACGGGCCACGGGTTAGACCCTCCGGCGCTTCGGGGGCCGGCACCCGTTGTGCGGGACCGGCGTGCAGTCGGTGATGCTCGCTACCTCGAGGCCGGCGGCCTGCAGGGCGCGGATGGCCGTCTCGCGTCCGGACCCCGGGCCCTTCACGAAGACGTCGACGCGGCGCATGCCGTGCTCCATCGCTTTACGTGCAGCGGCTTCGGCCGCGAGCTGCGCGGCGAACGGCGTCGACTTCCGCGAACCCTTGAACCCCACCGTCCCCCCGGTGGCCCAGGAGACCAGTCCGCCTTCGGGATCGGTGATCGAGATGACGGTGTTGTTGAAGGACGACTTGATGTGAGCTTGTCCGGCGACGATGTTCTTGCGCTCGCGCCGCCGTACCCTGTCGCTCCCCTTCTTCTGGCCGCCCATCGACTAACCCTTCTTCCCGACCTTCTTCTTCTTGCCGGCGACCGTGCGCTTGGGACCCTTACGCGTGCGCGAGTTCGTCTGGGTCCGCTGGCCCCGGACGGGCAGACCGAGGACGTGCCGCATCCCCTGGTAGCT
>JBOGXL010000413.1:0-2522 GCA_050694575.1 Actinomycetota bacterium
CATCGCGTCGACCAACGTGGTCTTCCCGTGGTCGACGTGCGCGATGATCGCGATGTTGCGGAGCTCTTCGCGCGAACGAAGGGTCATCGCCGAGGGCGTCTTCTCCTCGGCCCCCGGTCGGACCGGCCGGCCTTGGGCTTGCGCGGCGTCCACCCGTTCGCGCGCTGCGACGTCGGCGGGGCCTGCGTTTGCAACCCCCACGTGGCATTGCCGTTCGGCATGTCCGGCTCCTCGAAGACCTGCGGCAAGCGCAGCGACCGTTGGATCGCACGCACGTCGGCGACGTGGTGGCGACCCACCAGCGAGACGACCGTCCCGTCAGCGCCGGCACGCCCCGTCCGGCCGGAACGGTGGACGTAGTCCTTGTCCGTGGTCGGGGGGTCGAAGTGCACGACACACGAGACGTCATCGACGTGGATACCGCGGGCGGCAACGTCGGTGGCCACGAGAACGCCGACCTTGCCCGAGGCGAAGGCGTGCAACGCCTGTTCCCGCTGGGGCTGGGACCGGCTGCCGTGGATGGCTGCCGCGGACACGCCGGCTCGGTGGAGCTGCTTCGAGAGGCGGTCGGCGCCGTGGCGGGTGCGACAGAACGCGAGGACCGACGGGTGTCGCTGGGCCAACACGGTTACGAGCCCAACCCGCTCTTCGCGTTCGGCGTGCCAGAAGACGTGACGAACCTTGCCCTGCTCGTGCTCGGGGAGTGTCGCGTCGAAGCGCTTCGGGTTGCGCTGGTACCGGCGGATCAGGACGTCCACGTCACCGTCGAGTGTCGCCGAATAAAGCAGTGTCTGGCGATCGGGCCTTGTCGCATCCAGCAGACGCCGCACCGCGGGCAGGAACCCCATGTCGGCCATGCGGTCGGCTTCGTCCACCACGACGACGCCGACATCGGCGAGCGAGAGGTCGCGCTGCTCGAGGAGATCCTCGAGGCGGCCGGGGCAGGCCACGAGGATCTCGACCCCCTGGCGCAGCGCCTTTCGTTGCTTGTCATACCCGGTGCCGCCGTAGACGGTGGCGACCCGGAGACGCCGAGCCGACGCGAGGGGTTCGAGCACACGCTCGACCTGCGCGGCGAGCTCACGCGTCGGAACCAGTACCAGCGCCGTCGGACGTTTGGGCTTGGCGCGCCGGGCACGCGCCACGAGCGCCAGGCCGAAGGCCAGCGTCTTGCCGGACCCCGTAGGCGCGCGGCCGCAGAGGTCCTCCCCGGCGATCCCGGACGGGATCGACGAGGCCTGGATGGGGAACGGCGTGTCGATGCCCTGGCGACGCAGCAGGTCGACCAGGTCTTTCGGCACGCCAAGATCGGAAAAAGTGCGAGACAATTCGAGACTCCTTGCGTCGGGTGGGATCGGCCCACTCTTGCGGGCCCTGGGGGACCCCGCCGGCTTCACAAGGGGGCGCCGGCGGCGCTACCTGCGGGAGACGACGACCATCGGCACAAGCGCCAACGGGATGTCCCAAGTGTACCAGCACGGTCCCCAAGCGCGTTTTGACGGTACGGCGTAGGATGTGGCCTTCCGTCGAAAAGGAACCCTCGCATGGCATCCGTCGATACGACCGTGCGGCTCCGGGCCGCAGAGGACACGTCGGGTGAGGATCTGGTCCGTCTGTATCTCCGCGAGATCGGACGTCACCCGCTCCTCGCCGCCGACCAAGAGATCGAGATGGCGAAAGCCATCGAAGCAGGGACGCAGGCCGCGACACGACTCGAGCGCAGCATCGACGGCAACGGCTCGCTGTCGGCCCGCACACGCGACGCGCTCGAGCGACAGGTCGATGTCGGCGAGCGTGCTCGCCGCAGGTTCATCGAAGCCAATCTCCGGCTCGTTGTTTCGATCGCGCGCCGGTACCAGGGCTTCGGGTTGCCGCTTCTCGACCTGATCCAGGACGGCAACATCGGATTGCTGCGCGCCGTGGAGAAGTACGACTGGCGACGCGGATTCAAGTTCTCGACGTACGCGACGTGGTGGGTGCGTCAGGGCATCTCGCGCGGGCTCGCAGATCGGGCGCGCACGATCCGTCTCCCCGTCCACATCGCCGAGATCATCAACCGGCTGCGTCGCACCGAGGCCGACCTGTCGTCGGTGCTCGGCCGCGAACCGACCGACCACGAGCTCGCCGAGGCCCTCGATCTCGATATCGACGAGCTGCGGACGTACCGGACGACGGCGATGGACACCGTCTCTCTTTCGGCCCCCTTGGGCGAGGACGGCGACGCCGAGCTCCACGAGTTCATCGCCGACGACGCCGCCGACGAGCCTTTGGAAGAGGCCGTCCGGACGCGCTCGGCCGACGAGCTCCGGGAGATCCTCGACACGCTCAGCCCGCGAGAGAAGCGGGTGCTCGAGCTGCGCTTCGGCCTGTTCGACGGCCGCGAGCGGACCCTCGAGCAGGTGGGCAAGGAGTTCAACCTCACCAGGGAGCGGATACGCCAGATCGAATCGAAGGCCATCGCCAAGCTGCGCCACCCGGCGCGGCGCGGTGACCTCGAAGCGATGTGGGACTAGCGACCGACG
>JBOGXL010000414.1:0-4091 GCA_050694575.1 Actinomycetota bacterium
AGCGTGTACTCGCGATCCTGAGGTGTCTCGCTCTTCCCGAAACCCATGTGGTCGGGAACGACGACGCGGTGGTGGGCGGCCAGAGGTGGGATGAAGTTGCGGTACAGGTAGCCCCACGTCGGTTCCCCGTGCAGACACACGATCGGCTCCCCGGCTCCCTCGTCGACGTAGTGCATCCGAAACCCGGGCGCCTCGCTGAAGTGCGGCACGAAGGGAAACGTGCCATCGAAAGTCTCCTCAGCTGCGATCATTCGAGCCTCTCGAGACAAAGGTTGAGAACGTCATCCGGGACACGGTCCAAGGTGCGATTGTTCACTGTTCGACACGCCCGCTGAGGAACTCAACAGGGTGCAACGCCCGCCGGCCGGTCAGGTCAGAGATCTGGTGACGACAGGACGTTCCCGTTGCGACGATCTCCGCATCGGTCGCGCGGACCGCCGGCGCCAGCACGCGCTCTCCCATCGCCACCGACAGCTCGTAGCGATCGGCTCGGTACCCGAACGCCCCGGCCATCCCGCAGCATCCCGAGTCGGGGACTTCGACCTCGACTTCCGGGACCCGCCGGAGGGCCGCCTCCGTCCCCCCGCTCCCCCACAGCGAACGCTGATGACAATGCGGATGGAAGAGCACGCGGCCACCGGGACGGAACATCGCGGTGTCCGGCACGGCTTCCTCGACGAGGCGACATCGGGCTGCGATGTCGGAGACGTCACCGATCAGATGCGGCCAGTCGTCCACCACCGCCGACATACACGAAGGCTCGCAGAACAGGATCGATCCTTCCGCGTGCCGCAACGCACGAGCACCCCGCTGCGCCGCGCGGCGCGCCTTCGCGACGTAGCCCTCCGACAACATCACGCGCCCGCAGCAACCGACGACGGCGAGCGAAAGTCCGGGGATGAGGCGGGCCGCAGCCTCGCCGATCTCGGGCTCCTGGTAGGTCGTGAAGCAGTCCGGATACAACAGCGGCCCTCGTGTCGACGTCGGCAGCCGGACGGTTAGGGGGCGGCGCGCCAGCGTGGGTAGGCTCCGCTGTGCCGCTATGCCCAACCTCCGCTTCACCATCGTCGATCCGAGGACCCCGTTGGCGAAGGGAGCGACGGCGATCCCCAAACTCGAGAGCCGGCGCAGGTGCGAGATCGCCTGCTGCAACGATGTCGCGCCCTCCTTCCGTCGGAGGGCATCCGTCCACCATGTCTTCGCACGCGCGATGTCGATGCGGGCCGGGCACTCCGTCTTGCACGCTTTGCACCCGACGCACGTGTCCATGACTTCGCGCGCTTGGTCCTCGGCCAGGTCGTCGAGCTCCAGGTCGCCGGCTACGACGGCGCGGAGGAGATTGGCACGAGCACGCGTGGTGTGCTCCTCGAGTCCGGTGGCCGCCGCCGGCGGACACATCACGCCGACACGTTTACGGCAGAAGCCCGCCCCGTAGCAGCGCTCGGCGAACGGCTCGAAGCCACCGTAGTCGGAGAAGGTCATCTGCGACTCGACGGCTCGGCGCTCGTACGTCGCACCGTAGCGCAGGTTATCGATGGTCTTGGGGACAGCCCCGGGCACAGGCCCGTCCTCGACCTTCCCGGGATTGAGCACGTTCGTCGGATCGAAGGCACCCTTGATCGCGCGCAGCTCGGCGTAGAGGGCGCTGCCGTAGAGCCGTTCGTTCCACTGCGTCCGAGCGAGACCCTCCCCGTGCTCGCCCGAGTGATCGCCGCCCCAGTCGCGTACGAGATCGGTTACGGCCCCCATCAGCCCGTTGAGTCGCTCGAGGTCCCGTGCGTTCGACAGATCGAGGAACGGCCGCACGTGCACGAGCCCGGTGGACGCGTGTCCGTACCAGACGACGTTCATCTCGTGCCGTACGAAGACCTCATCGAGCGCACGGATGTACGGCGGCAGCTTGTCGACGGCGACCACCGTGTCCTCGACGAAAGCCTGCGGGAGGTTCGGCCCCCCGGCGACGTTGGAGAGCGCGCCGATACCCGCTTCGCGGACGGCCCACATCGAGGCCTGCGCCGCGGGCTCGACGTACCTTTCGCGCGATCGCACACCGGCACAACCGTCGAGCACGCGATCCATGCGCACGAAGCCGGCCCCGGCTTCCTTGGCCTCGAAGCCTTGGTACTCGACGAACAGCAGCGCTCCCGCCGACGCATCGATCGCCGAAACGGCCGCCGCGTGGAAGGTGTCCCCCCGCGCGAAGTCGATCATCGACTTCGACACAACCTCGACAGCGCATGGTCCGGTATCGACGAGCCCGGGCACGGCCGCGATCGCCGCGTGGAGATCGTCGAAGGCGACCACCGCCAAGACGCGCTCCGACGGCAAAAGATCCAGCGTCACTTCGACGGCGGTCAACAGCGCCAGCGTTCCTTCGGAGCCCGCGAGTAACCGCGCCGCATGCGGTTCGTCTCCGCAGAGGTGCTCGAGCTGGTAGCCACCACCTCGCCGAGCCAGCGTCGAGAAGGCCGGGCCAAGCAACGGCGCGGCGCGAGTGCGCACGCCTTCGAGCGCCGAGGCGACATCGGCCGGCCAGCCGCCGGCGCCGTCGAGACGAGCCGTGCGCCCGTCGGCCAGAAGGACCTCGACGGCGTGGACGTGATCGACGGTCGCGCCGTAAACGATCGAATGAGTGCCGCCCGAGTTCGTCGCGGTCATCCCGCCGACCGTGCATTGTCGTTTCGTCGCGGGGTCGGGTCCGAAGTGCAGACCGACCTTCGCCGCCTGCTCGTTGAGCTCCCACCACCGGGCACCCGGTTGTACACGCGCGATCCGGCGCTCCGCGTCTATCCACTCGATTCCGTCGAGCAGCGAGCAGTCGACCTGCAATCCTTCGCCGACGCATTGGCCGGTGAACGACGTCCCGGCCCCCCGGGGCGTGATCGAGACGCCGAGCTCGCGACAAACCTCGACGGCGACGCCGAGGTCGTCCACGTGTGCCGGACGGAGCACGGCCACGGGCAAGATGCGGTACGGAGATGCGTCCGTCGAGTACAGCTCTCGGGTCACGCGGTCGGTCCGCACCGAACCTTGCGTCTTCCCCTCGAACGCGCGCGCGACGTCGGCGGGTGTCGTCACCCCGCCAGCATGACGGTTGACTACCGGAGCGCGCGCGCGAGCGGCCGTACGAGGTCCCCTCGCTCCCCGACCTCGATGCGCTCGAGGCCGAGCCATGCCGCCGTCCGCCGCAACTCGCCGGCGAGCTCGGCCGCCACGCGCTTGGCGTCGTTCCGCTGCTCCAGGAAGGCCCCGGGCACGAGCAATGCCTTCTGCTTGCGGTCGGCCTTGAGATCGACGCGCGCGACGAAGCGGTCGCCCAGAAGGAAAGGCAGCACGTAGTACCCGTACCGACGCTTCGGTTCGGGAACGTAGATCTCGATCTGGTAGCTGAACCCGAACACGCGCTGCGTCGGGATCCGGTTCCACATGATCGGGTCGAAGGGGGAAACGAGGCCCGACGCCTCGATCGATCGCGGCACACGCGTCCCCGGCACGATGTATCCGGGCTCCACCCACCCCTGCACCGCTGCCGGTGCCAGCCGTCGCTCTTCGACGAGCTCGGCCATCAACCGCTTGAGCTGGGAGCGCCGACGCTTCCCCTTCACGGCCGGACGGTCCCACCACGTCTCGATGTAGAAGTAGCCCGCGATGTCGGAGGCGGCGCCGACGCCGAGCGCCTTCGCGGCCAGAACGATCAGCTCCTTCTTCGCGTCGTCCGGCGACGGCGGCGAAACCTCGAGGATCTCGCGCGGGATGACGCGTTCGGGGAGGTCGTACAGGCGCGCGAAGTTCCGGCGTCCGGAGACGGCCACACGCCCGAGCCGGAAGAGCGTCTCGATCGCTCGCTTGCCGTCCGACCATCCCCACCAGTTGCCGCTCGACTTCCCGGCCTGCGGGAGCTCGCCGGCGGCAACCGGCCCGTTGTCTGCAACGAAGCGGTACACCGACTCGATGTAGTTCCGGGCCTGCTTGGACGCTCCTCCGTACCAGTCGGCCTCCCGCGAGGCGTCCATCCGCCAGCGGAACAGCGGATACATGGGCATCGGTATGTAACAAGCCGCGTGAGCGAAGTACTCGAAAAGCTGCCGCTT
>JBOGXL010000415.1:0-2975 GCA_050694575.1 Actinomycetota bacterium
ATCCGGACGCTCGTTGCGATGTGGCGTGGCGAAGGGTCACGGCCGTACGCGAGACGTCCGACGAGCATCGTGAAGTCGTTCGTTCCGGGACGGAGCCGCTCGACGATCTTCGGCGGTAGCGGTATCCGTTGGAGGATGTCCTCGACCCGCTCGAAAGCCCGTTGCATGACGCCGCCCTCTCGCCAACCGCGGAGGTCAGCCGTGTACGCGGTGTTCGTGAGCACGACGCCGGCGATCCGGTCCGCGATGTGCTTGTTCTCGCCGTGCTGCCACAGGGCCTGGATGACCATGCCGCCCATCGAGTGTCCGACGAGCGCGACGCGAGCTTCCGTCGCTTGCTGCACGACGGCGACGAGATCGCGCGCCATCGTGTACGCCGTGAGCGGAGTGTTCCCGTCCGGCCCCCGGGCCGGCCCGGACGAGCCGTGTCCCCGGGCGTCGTAGGCGAGGAGACGGTAGCCACCGGCGGCGAGCATGTCGCGTACCTGGTAGTGCCAGATGACGTGGCTCTCGATCGCGCCGTGGGCGAGAACCAACACCCGCGGGGCGTCCGGTGGTCCGTAGGCCCGGACGTGCAGCCGAGTGCCGTCGAAGGCCGTCACCCACAGCGAGTCGCCGGGGATAGTGCCGATCGGCTCGGCGCCCTCGGGATCGGGTCGGCGCTTGAACGCCCGGCGGTAGACGTACTCCTCGAGCGCAGCACCCGCGACGACGCCGGCGGCAACAGCGGCGAACGCGCCGAGACCTCGCCGACGGCTCACTCGACCACCACCTCGCCGGCGAGCGGCTTGTCGTACCCTTTCGTCGTGATGGTGCCGAACACGTCGTAGGTTCCCTCTCGTTCGGGCGTCCACGTCTCCGAGAACATGCGCGGGTCCTGGCTCTGCAGATCAAGGGTCGTGATAGCGGCGGCGAAGGAGCGGTCGTCGGACCACCGCCAGACCTCGCGGGAGCCGCGCCTCACCCAGAAGTCGTACTGCTGTGCGTCGGGGAAGACCACGGCCTCGGCGCGCCCGCTGCTGTTGACCAGCGAGATCCGCAGACGCACGGCTTGGCCGACGCGAGTGCGAGCCGGCCGAGCCGAGAAGACGACGGAGACCACGCCGACGTTCCGCCGGTCTCCCGTCACCGCCTCTCCTCCGGCGCATGATCCGAAGAGCAGGATGGTGGCGACGGCCGCGACGGCCGCTCGATGCCTCACACGTACGTCCGCGGGACGCGGCGGCCGACCGTGCTCACTACCTCGTAGTTGATCGTCCCGATCTTGGCGGCGATCTCGTCGGCGGTGATCTCGTCGTCGCCCTGGCGTCCTATGAGCACGACCTCGGCCCCCGCAGCGACGTCGTCGTCTCCGCAGTCCACCATGATCTGGTCCATCGTCACGCGGCCGGCGATGCGGCGGCGGCGGCCGTCGATCAGCACGTCGCCCTGATTCGAGAGCAGCCGCGAGTAACCGTCGGCATAGCCGATCAGCACCGTCGCGATGATGGTGTCGCGGTCGGGCGCGTAGGTGAGTCCGTAGGAGACGCCGTCTCCGGCCGGGACGCGCCGCGCCGTACCGACCGCCGATACGAGTCGCATGGCCGGCCGGAGCGCGCAGTGCGAGCGCAACGCTTCGTTCGGGTAGAGACCGTAGATCATGATCCCCATCCGGACGAGCCCGAGGTGCGATGCGGGATACAGGGCGATGCCGGCCGAGCTCGTGAGGTGACGGACGGGCACCTCGATCCCTAGCTTTTCGACCTCGGCGCAGAGCACTTCGAACCGCTCTATCTGGCTCACCGTGAAGGGGTGGGCCTCGTGCTCGCCCATCGCGAAGTGGCTCCACAGCCCTTCGACGTCCAAGGAGCCGAGTCGAGCGACATCGGACACGAGTTGCGCACCGTCGGAGAACGGAGCGCCCTCACGATGCATACCCGTGTCGACGCAGACGTGGACGTTCAACCGCGCCCCGGCCACCGACGCGGCGTCGTTGAGACTTTGCGCGGCACCCAATGTGAACACGGTCGGGGTCAGCTCGCGCGCGACTATCTCCTTCGCGGCTTCGGGTGTCGCCTCGACGAGGACCAGGATGGGCGCGTCGATCCCCGATTCGCGTAGACGAACGCCTTCTTCGACGAGCGCGACGCCGAGACGTGTTGCTCCCGACTCGAGACACGCTCGCGCTACCTCGACGTCACCGTGACCGTACGCGTTCGCCTTCACGACGGCGAGTCGCTCGACGCCGGGACCGACCAGGGAGCCGAGCTCGGTGACGTTGTGACGGATCGCGCCGAGGTCGATCTCGGCGACGGTGGGCCGGTAGTCGGTCATGCCGACGCGTCCAGCACCGTACGGATCGCCCCGTGGGGTGGCACCCAGCGGCGGACCTCGCGCATGGCAATTGGCAACGCCTCGGGAAGGTCGCGTGCAGCCAGTGCCTTCCGTCCGACGCGGGACGCGGCCACGTCGCCGGCGAGGCCGTGCAGGAACGCACCGGCCCACATCGCGTCGGGGGCCGGTGCGCCTTGGGCGAGAAGCGAGCCGACGATGCCCGTCAGCACGTCGCCCGTCCCCCCCGTCGCCATACCCGGGTTGCCGGTGACGTTGACCCACACCGTCGCGTCCGGGGACGCGGTGAGTGCGCGCCGGCCTTTCAGGTGGACTATCGCGCCGAGGCGCTGAGCCAGGCTGGTCACCGCGGTCAGACGATCGGTCGAGGTGTCCCCGCCGAGGTAGGAGAACTCTCCGGTGTGCGGGGTCAGGATCGTCGGCGGCCGGCGGTCGCGCAGGAGGTCGCGATCCTCACGCAAAGACTCGCCCAACGCCCAGAGCCCGTCGCCATCGATGACGAGCGGTAGGGGAACGGCCAGAGCCCGGCGGACGAGAGCAACGGCCTGGTCACCGCGTCCGAGACCGGGCCCGACGGCGAGCGCCCGGCACCGCTCGAGACGATCCGACATCTCATCGACGGCTTTGGCGTCCAGGCGCCCTTC
>JBOGXL010000416.1:0-2527 GCA_050694575.1 Actinomycetota bacterium
CACGGAACCTGGAAGGCCTATGGGTGGCAATCGGGCGGCCGGCTTGGTCCTCGTGATGGGCCTGGTGTGGGGATGCTCGGGCTCCGACGGCCTCGAGGTCACGATGGCCGAATACACGGTGGAGGTCGCCGCGGAGATGGAGAGCGGAGCGGCGACCCTGCGGGTGGGCAACGTCGGCGCGATCGACCACGAGCTGGCCGTGCTGGAGACGAACCGAGATCCCGCCGACCTTCCCGTGGAGGACGCAGAGGTCCAGAAGGATGCTCGCGTGATCCGCGAGGTCGGCTCGACCTACAGGATCGGCGCCGGCGAGGAAGCGATGCTCACGCTCCGGCTGCGACCGGGCCGCTACGCCCTGATCTGCAACGTCCCCGGGCACTACCAGTCGGGCATGTACACGGGCATGCGCGTCGTCTGACCTGCGCTTTCGCCCGTCGCTGTCCCACCTCGTTCGTAGCCTTGGGGATGCGTGGAACCCCTTCGACTGCTGCACTTCGCCGACCTGCACCTCGGTGTCGAAACCGGGGGCCGGACCAACCCCTCCTCGGGGCTGAACCAGCGCGTCCACGACGTTTGCGCCAGGCTGGACGAGCTGTGCGAGACCGTCGCCGACGAGAAGGTCCACGCCGTGCTCTTCGCGGGCGACGCGTTCATGAACCCACGCCCGTCGCCGACGCTGCAGAAGCTGTTCGCCGAAGGGGTGCGCAGGCTCGTGCGCAGCGGTGCTTCCGTCTTCCTCCTCGTCGGCAACCACGACCTCCCGAAGATGGCCGGCATCGCCCACCCGCACGCCATCTATCCGGCCCTCGAGGTGGAGGGCGTGGTCGTGGGGGAGCGGGCCGAGGTGTACCGGCTTGCCCTCGGACCCGACGCACCCGTGTCGCACCTCCAGGTGGCCGCCCTGCCGCACTTCTCGCGTTCGGAGGTCGTGGCCCGCCTGGAGGCCGACGAGGACCCTGCGCGTTTCATCCAGGAGCGCGTGGCCGAACGGGTGGGCACCCTGGGCCGTTCCATAGACCCGTCGCTCCCGTCGGTGTTCGTCGGCCACTGTCACGTCAACCAGGCCGACATAGGTAGCGCCCAGACCCTCTTCGGGATCTCCGATGTCGAGGTCCCCCTTTCAACCCTGACGTCCGGACAGCCCTTCCCGTACTACGCGCTCGGGCACGTCCATCGCTGCCAGGTGCTGCAGGACGATCCCTTCGTCGCGTACAGCGGCTCTCTGGAGCGTGTGGATTACGGAGAAGGCGAACGGATCGACGCGTCGGCCTCGGCGCCCGTCTCGATCCGTGACGCGGAGGCCAAGGGGTTCTTCCGGTTCGACCTCGTCGCACCCAACGGCGAGTGGACGATCGCGTCGGAGCCGCGGTTCCGTCCCGTATCCGCACGTCGGTTCGTGACGATACGTCTGGGCCCCATCGATGCGAGCGACCCGGCCACCGACGTCCAGGAGCGTCTGCGGCTGGTCCGTGCCGCCGGCGCGGACCTCACGGACGCGTTCGTGCGCGTGACGGCCACCATCGATGCCGCCGACCGGAGCCGTGTGACGAACTCCAGCTTGCGTTCGTTGGTACCCGAGTCCTACGACGTGCGTCTCGCCCTCGAGACCCAGGAGTCGACGCTCGTTCGCGACCCCCGCTTCGCCCAACGGATGACGGAGCTGGACGCCCTCGAGCGGTTCGTCGGCTCCAAGTCCGACTGGTCGGATGATCATGACGAGCTGTTGCGCTTGGGGCGGGAGCTCGTAGCCGAGGTGCTGGACTGACGCGATGATCCCGATACGGCTCACGCTCAAGGACTTCCTGTCCTACGCCGACCCGGACACCATCGACTTCACGGGATTCGACGTCGCGTGTCTGTCCGGTGAGAACGGAGCCGGCAAGAGCGCGTTGCTCGATGCCGTCACATGGAGTGTCTTCGGGGCCGCACGCGGGTGCGAAGGTGGACAGAACCAAGACCGCCTCATACGTGACGGCTCCGACGAGGCCCTTGTCGACTTCGAGTTCGGACTGCAAGACGCGTCGTTCAGGGTGGTTCGGCGTCGTTCTCGCACCGGGAAGAGCGAGCTGCGTTTCCTGGTCGGCGGCGACGGCGCCTGGCGCAACATCGCCGGCGAGTCGTTGCGCGAGACGGAGAGCCGGATCGCGCAAACGCTGCGCATGGACTACAAGACGTTCACAGCATCGGCCTTCTTCATCCAGAGCCGGGCCGAGGATTTTCTCTCTCGGATGCGTCCGGAGGAACGGAAAGAGGTCTTCGCGCGCCTGCTCGATCTCGGTGTGTACGAGCAGCTCGAGGACGCCGCCCGCATCAAGGCGCGGGAGGCGGCGGTTCGGCGGACGGAACACGCCCGGCGGGCCGACGAGATCGCCGGGCGATCGGAGGACGTCGGAAGCGTCGAGAGCGCCCTGGGGACGTGTGCCCAGTGCGTGCAGCAGGCGAATGCCGAGCTCGACGAAGCGATGGCGGAAGTCGAGAAGCAGCGAGCTGTGGTCAACGAGCTCGAGAAGGCCGAAGCTCGGATCGC
>JBOGXL010000417.1:0-3601 GCA_050694575.1 Actinomycetota bacterium
CGGCCACGACATCCCCAGCCAGCCACGCTCGGCGAGCTTGGCCATGAAGGCACGGCGGGCCGGTGTGTCGACGAGCTGGGCCATGCCTTCGCGCGTGGGGTCCATGACCTCGGGGTCGTGGTTGTCCACGAGGAACTGCTTCACCTGCGCCCGAAAGGCCTTTTCCTCGGGGCCGTACTCGAAGTCCAGAAGGGCCTCCTATATAAGAGGAGCGCGAAATCCGAAGCGTAGCCGAAATCTGACGGGTCGTCAGATTTGGGTCGGACCTGGTCAAACGCCCCATGGAGACCTTCTACACCCCCAGCCGCCGGGAGTGGCGGCGCTGGCTCGGCCGGAACCACCTCACGGCCGAGGAGATCTGGCTCGTCTATTACAGGAAGGATTCCGGCAAGCCCCGGATCACCTACAACGCCGCCGTCGAGGAGGCCTTGTGCTACGGGTGGATCGACAGCGTCCTTCGCAAGATCGACGACGAGAGCTTCGCGCAGCGATTCAGCCCTCGGCGCCCACGCAGCGCGCTGTCGCAGATGAACAGGGAGCGGATCGACAAGCTCATCGCGCAGAAGAAGATGACGAAGGCCGGCCTGGAGGCCGTCGCCCATGTCTATGACCCTGCGCAGAAGGCGAAGAGGTTCGCCATCCCTGCGGACATCCGCGACGCGCTCGAAGCGAACGGCAACGCGTGGCGCAACTTCCAGCGCTTCCCGGCGCCCTACCGTCGGATCCGCGTGGCGTGGGTCGACGGCGCTCGCTCGCGTCCCGACGAGTTCGCCAAGCGCCTTCGACACCTCGTGAAGATGACGTCGCAGAACAAACGCTTCGGCTTCGTCCAGGAGATGCGCTAACCGTCGAGGAGCGAGGTCCGCAAGCGGTCGAGCGACTCCGCGCTCAGCCCTTTGGAGGTTAGGTAGTCGCCGAATGTCCCGTAGCGTTCTCGCACGGCCGCGACCACACGCTCCATCGTCTCGCGGAACGGCGCGAAGTGCTGCGCCGGGAGATCCCTGTACATGCCCGGCGAACCCGGCGTCCCCGCGAAACGCTCGATGATGCGCTCGATCGACTCCGCTGTCAGGTAGTAGTCGTCGACGATGTCTTCGTCTCGTACGCCGACGGCACCGAGAACGACCGCGCTGAGCACCCCCGTCCGATCCTTCCCGGCGGCGCAGAAGAAGACGGCCGGCAACGCATCGGCGTCACCGAGGAGCTCGATCGCGTTGACGATGAGGGCCGAGGAGACCTCCAGGATCCCCAGGTACCCGTCGACGAGCGCGTCCGGCGAGCGGTCGGAGGACGGAGCGGCTCGCGTGCCGTCCACGACGCGCGATCGATCGGGGTGCGCCGTGATCGGGAAGTGGCCGCGCACGAGGCCCGCGTCGGCGAGCAGACCGACGCCGCCCGCCTCGATCTCAAGCTGGTTGCGGAGATCGAGCATCGTCCTCAAGCCCAGCTCATCACCCGCGCGGGTCGCGTCGGTTTCCGTCATCAGATGGACCGAATCAGCTCGGAAGAGCCGGCCCGAGCGGACAGTACGACCGTCCATCGTCTGCCAGCCGCCGAGGTCGCGGAAGTTGAAGCAGCCCTCGAAGGTGAGGAGCCGGCTGCTCAGTTGATCACCCACCGCGCCCTGCCCTCACCGCGCAGGAGGCGACCGAACTCAAGGCCCGGGAAGTGGGCGGCACTCGCCGGCGTTCCAGAGGCCTCGAGCTCGCGCATCATCGCGTTGCGTGTCCTCTTCGCGAGAACGGGATCGACGTCACCCAGACCTCCCCACTCGGCCTCCTCGAGCTCGATAGGGCAGTGGGCAGCGTCGCCGAGGAGCAACGCGCGCTGCGTCCCGCTCGAGACGACTATCGCCGTATGACCCGGCGTGTGGCCGGGCGTCGGCAGGGTGTCGACACCCGGCGCCAAGGTCTTGCCGCCGTCGAAGGTCTCGAGCCGTCCAACGAGCGGGGACAGCTTCCTGGCGGCTCCCGCTTCCGTCCCGGACTCGACGAAGTGCGCCCAATCGTCGGTGTGGCATCGGTAGGTCGCATCCGGGAAGACGATCACGCCCTTCTGCGTCGCCCAGCCAACGTGGTCGAAGTGCAGGTGCGTGAAGACGACGTCGGTCACGCTCTCCGGCGTCTCGCCGTTGGCGCGCAGCTCGTCGAGTAAGCGGCCGCCGGTGAAGCCCTCGATCTTCACGGTGCCGAGACCCGCATCGATCAGCAACCGCCTGTCGCCGGACCGTATGAGGAAGCAGCCGATAGCGAGCTCGATCCTGCCGTCGTGCGTCAGCCAGCGCTTGTGCGGCTCCCAATCGGCTTCGGTGGTCTCCGGGTACGCGGCGGTCGCAGGCTGACTGAACTCGCCGTCGAAGAGCGGAACGATCTCGAGGTCACCGATCCGCATCAGACTTCTGACACCTGGTCGAGCCGCTCCATCGTGTCGACGTACTCACTCACCATCTCCTGGATCACCTGGCGGCACGTCTTCACCTGGTTCAGCTGTCCCACGACCTGACCGACGAAGTAGTTGTCGAGCTGCTCGGCCCCCGAGCCCTTCTCGTGTGACGCACGTGCGATGCGCGAGCGGGCTTGTGCGATGAGGACGCTCTGGAGCGGCAGCGGCAACGGGTCGGGGTTGGCCGGGTCCTCCCACTCCTCCGTCCACGCGCTGCGCAGCATGCGCGCCGGCTTGCCGGTGAGCGACCGCGACCGGACGGTGTCCCGCGACGTCGCCGCGAGGAACTTCTCCTTGACCACGGGATGCGTCTCGGCTTCCTCGGTCGTCAACCACACCGATCCGCACCACACGCCCTCCGCTCCCAGAGCCATGGCCGCAGCCATCTGCCGTCCGTTGCCTATGCCGCCGGCGGCAAGGACGGGGACGGGCGCGACGGCGTCGACGACCTCGGGGACGAGGACCATCGTCGAGACCTCACCCGTATGGCCGCCGGCTTCGGTCCCCTGCGCCACGATCAGATCGACGCCGGCGTTGACGTGGCGCTCGGCGTGCACCTTCGCGCCGGCCAGAGCTAGGACGGCGGCGCCGTTGCGATGGGCTTCCTCGACGATGTCGGGAGGCGGGGAGCCGAGGCCGCTGGCGATCAGCTTGATACCGTGCGCGTAGGCGACCTCGAACATCGGAGCGTACGTCCGGCGAGCGAGCGCGAGGGAGCCGCCTCTCGTCGACATCTCGGCCCGGACGTCCTCGGGGAGCTCGGGAACGCCGTAGCGCTTGAGGAGTCCGTCGACGAACTGACGATGAGCGTCGGGGATGAGGTCGTCCATCGACGTTGCTTCGACGGCGCTCTGCCCGAGACCCGACACCGTCGGGAAGAGCAGGTCGAGGCCGTAGGGCTTGCCCTTCACGTGCTCGTCGATCCACCGGAGCTCGGTCTCCAGCTGCTCGGCCGACATCGCGACGGCGCCGAGGACACCGAAGCCTCCGGCGTTGGAAACGGCGGCGACGACGTCGCGGCAATGGCTGAACGCGAAGATCGGGAACTCGATCCCGAGCATCTCGCTGACTCTCGTACGCATCTGATCCCCTCCCGGCACGCGATGCAGGACGTCTACGGTATAGCTCGTGAGCGAGCCCGCGGTACTCATCGAGCTGG
>JBOGXL010000418.1:0-4507 GCA_050694575.1 Actinomycetota bacterium
AATAGATGGTAGACTCGATCAGATGTCGCGCCGACGTAAGTTCAAGATCGGCGACCAAGTTGTGTATCCACAACACGGGGTCGCCACCATCCAGAAGATCGAGGACAAGGACGTTCTGGGCGCGAGCCAGAGCTATCTGGTCCTGGAGCTCGACGAAGGGGACCTGACGCTGATGGTCCCGGCCGCCTCTGTCGAAGAGGTGGGCATCCGCAACCTCATCGGACGAGACCAGGTCGAGGAAGTCCTCAAGGTGCTGCGCAAGGGCCGCGTCACCGACGGCGCCGACAATTGGTCTCGCCGCTTCAAGGCGAACTCCGAGAAGCTCAAGTCCGGTGACATCCAGCAGGTGGCCGAGGTCGTCCGGAACCTGAGCATCCGCGACAGGCAGAAGGGTCTTTCCACCGGCGAGCGAAGGATGCTGAACCGCGCGCGCAAGATCCTCTCCGGCGAGATCGCCGTTGCCCTGAAGCTCGACGGCGAGAAGGCCGAGGAAGTCCTCGAAGAGGCCCTGGCCTAGTACGACCGCCGCGCCAGCCGTCACACTTCACAGATGAGGGGCGTCGTCCTCCTATTGGCGGCAGGTGAAGGTGTTCGCCTGGACAACGGCACGCCCAAGGCCTTCGTCGAGCTCTGCGGTATCCCGCTGCTGCGGCGCGCCGCCGACGCGGCCGGCAGAGCCGAGCTCGTCGACGAGCTGGTCGTTGCCGTGCCTCCGGGCACCGAAGAGCGCGCGAGAGAAGTGCTGTCGGGACTGGACAAGCCCTTCGCCCTCGTAGCGGGCGGTGCCACGCGGCAGAGCTCAGCTGCTGCCGCACTGGCCGCGGCCTCGGCCGACGCCGCGGCCGTAGCCGTTCACGACGCCGCCCGGGCGCTGTGCCCGCCGGCGCTCTTCGATGTGTGTCTGCGCGAGCTCGACGACTGCGAAGCCGTGTGCCCGGCCGTCCCCGTCTCGGACACGATCAAGGAGCTCGCACCCCGCCGCAGCGAAGCGGAGGCTCCGATCGGCGACGTGGTTCGAACCCTCGATAGGAGACGGCTCGCTGCGGCGCAGACGCCGCAGGTGTTCCGGGCCGATGTGTACCGGCGAGCGCACGAAGCGGCGGCTCGTGATGGCGTGGACGCGACCGACGACTCGGCCCTCGTCGAGCGCCTCGGCGTCCGGGTCAGGATCGTGCCGGGCGATGTGCGGAACCTGAAGATCACGACCGCGCACGACCTCGCCATCGCCGAGGCCTTGGTACGGGCATGAGGGCGGGCATCGGCTTCGACGTCCATCCCTTCGACGTGGATCGACCGCTCGTTCTGGGCGGCGTGACCATCGAAGGATCACCCGGTCTCGCCGGACACTCCGACGCCGACGTCGTGTCGCACGCGGTCGCCGACGCGCTCCTGGGAGCCGCCAACCTCGGCGACATCGGAGCGCACTTCCCCGACACCGACGCCGCGTGGAAGGACGCGTCGAGCCTCGACTTGCTGTCGCGCGTCGCGAAGCTCGTCACCGAGGCCGGCTTCCACATCGCGTCCGTAGACGCGACCGTTCTGCTCGAGGCGCCGAAGATCGCCGGGCATCGGAACGAGATGTGCGAGCGGATGGCCGGCGCGCTCGGTGTGCCGCCGGCGCGCGTGAGCGTCAAGGCGACGACGACCGAAGGCCTCGGTACCGTGGGGCGGGGAGAAGGAGCGGCGTGCATGGCCGTCGCGCTCATCGACGACGTGGAGCTATGACCATCCGATTCAGGAACACGCTGGGCGGCGACCTCGAGGACTTCACGCCTCTCGACTCCTCGCGCGTGAGCATCTACCTGTGCGGTCCGACGGTGTACGACGTCCCCCACGTCGGCCACGCGCGTCCCGAGATCGTGTTCGACGTCCTCCGCCGGCACCTTCGGTGGCGGGGCTACGAAGTCTTGTTCGTGCGCAACATCACCGACGTCGACGACAAGATCATCGCGAGAGCCAACGAGCTCGGCGTCGACGCGGCGTTGATAGCCGAGCGCTATACGCGCGCGTACGAAGACGCGATGCGCTCCCTCGGGGTAGAGCCGCCCGACATCGCACCGCGCGCGACGGGTCACATCATCGAGATGCAAGAGCTCATCTCGCGTCTCATCGACGGCGGCTACGCTTATCCCGGCGAGGGCAGCGTGTACTTCGCGGTCGAGAAGTACGCCGGCTACGGCAAGCTGTCGGGACGCGGGCTCGATGAGATCGCGAACCGCGAACGGGTCGAGCCCGCGCCGGGCAAGCACCACCCTCTCGACTTCGCGCTGTGGAAGGCGGCCAAGCCGGCCGGGCAAAGCTCGGCCGGATCGCAGGGGGTCGGGGGGGCGCACCCCCCCCGAAGAGGGGAACCCGCGTGGTTGTCGCCCTGGGGGCCGGGGCGGCCCGGGTGGCACATCGAATGCTCGGTGATGTCGACGCGCTACCTCGGCCAGCCCTTCGACATCCACGGCGGAGGGGCGGACCTCATCTTCCCGCACCACGAGAACGAGATCGCGCAGTCCGAAGCCGCGGAAGGACGTCCGTTCGCGCGGTTCTGGCTGCACAACGGGCACCTGAACATCCGCGGCGAGAAGATGTCGAAGTCGCTCAAGAACTACTTGAGGATCGAAGAGCTGCTCGAGGACTACCCCCCGCAGGTGTTGCGCCTGTTCTTCAGTGCGGCGCACTACCGATCGCAGATGGACTACAACCCCGAAGCGCTCGACGAAGCCAAAGCGGTGTGGGAACGCTTCCGAGGGTTCCTGCGCGTGACACCACAAGGCGATGTGGACGACGCGGCCGTCGACCGCCGCATGGAAGCCTTCGGCGAGGCCATGGACGACGACCTCAACACGCCCGTTGCGCTCGCCGCTCTGCACGAGCTCGTGCGGGACGGTCACAGCGCCGTCGAGCGTGGTGAGTACGACACGGCGACCGAGGTGCGGGCGGCCGTGCTGCGAGGGCTCGAGGTGCTCGGGTGCCCGCCGTCGGCCGACCAGCGTGCGGAACTCATCGGCCCTCTCGTCGGGCTCCTCATCGCCGAGCGCGAGGAGGCTCGGCGGAGCAAGGACTTCGATCGTGCCGACGCCATCCGCTCTCGGCTCGAGCAGATCGGGGTCCGCTTGGAGGATTCACCCGAAGGACCCCGCTGGTTCATCGCGTGAAGGAGCGTCGTTCCGAGCAGATAGAGGGACGGCGTCCCGTGCTCGAGGCGCTGCGCGCCGGACGAGCCGTCACGGAGCTGCTCGTGTCCTCGGGCGCGCATACGTCGGGCGTCTTGGCCGAGATCGTGCGCCTCGGCGAGCAGCAGGCGATCCCGATCCGCGAGCTCCCCAAGCGCGAGCTCGAGTCCCGAGCTCGCACCCGCAACCCGCAGGGCGTCATCGCCGTTGCCCGCGCTTCGAGCTACGCGACGCTCGCCGAGCTCGTCGACGGCGCGACGGCGTCGGGAGCGCCGGGGCTTCTCGTGGCGCTCGACGGCATCACCGATCCGCAGAACCTCGGCGCCATCGCCCGATCGACCGAAGCCGCCGGTGGGCACGGGCTGATCGTCCCGCAGCGGCGGTCGGCCGGCGTCACGCCGTCGGCCGCCAAGGCCGCCGCCGGCGCCTTCGAGCACCTTCGGGTCGCGCAGGTCACGAACCTCGCCCGTGCGCTCGAGGAGCTGAAGAAGCAGAACATCTGGATCGTGGGCCTGGACGCCTCCGGTGAACGGACGGTCTACGAGCTCGACCTCGCGACGGATCCGATGTGTCTGGTGATCGGCGGCGAGGGCGGTGGCTTGTCGCACCTGGTGCGCGAGCGCGCCGACCTCGTCGTGCGGATCCCCATGGGCGGCCGGATCGCCAGTCTCAACGCATCCGCGGCCGCCGCCATCGCGTTGTTCGAGATACGCCGCCGGAGGGACGCATGAACGAGACGAGCCACGCAAGGCGAGGTCGTGCGCAGCGCGGGGGGTTCGGGGGGCGCAGCGCCCCCGATGTGAAGTGACCGAAGAGGTGGCCTTCGAGGCCGAGAAGGTCGAGGCGTCGGCAGACGTCGGTGTGAGGATCTCGTGGGCCGACGGCCACGTCTCGCACTGGGACCTCGCGGCTATACGCGGTGCCTGCGGGTGCGCGACGTGCCACGAGCTCCGCTACGCGGGACGCCCGGTCTACCTTGGCGGCGCCGACTCACTCGACGTCGGAGACGCCGAGCTCGTCGGCGCCTACGGGATCACCTTCCACTGGAGCGATGGCCACAGCACGGGCATCTACTCCTGGGAGGACCTGCGCAACGGGTGCCCGTGCGACGAGTGCCGCACGGCTCGGCGCGTCGAGGGCCGGGCCAATCCCCTCGATAGGAACTGAGGCTACCTCAGCTGCCGGGGGAACCCCTGCGGACGGAAGGCCTGCGTCACCGACGTCCAGGAGATGGTCGAGAGGAGTCCCTCGCGCGTCGCGCCTCCGGCGACGAGGAAGCGTCCGGCGTGCACCGCGTAGCCCGCGCCGTGCACCGGTAGCAGTTGGCGCGAGGCCGAACGCCA
>JBOGXL010000419.1:0-3540 GCA_050694575.1 Actinomycetota bacterium
CGTCCGGCTTGACGAGCTGGTCTTGCCCGGCGGCGAACCCGGTCGCCGACCCCTTCCCGCCGTTCGTCGAGAAGGACTTCGCGCCCTTCGGCACCGACACCGACGTCACGGAATGACAGAAGCGGAGGAACTCCCAGGTGACCGACTCGCCCCGCTTGATGGTCGTCGTCGACGAGCTGCTGGCGTCGTCGAGGAAGAAGAACACCTCGGACGTGACGTGGGCCGCGGCCGGCTTGGTCGGGGCGGGCCGCATCTTCGCGGCGCAGTCCCCACTGGGATCCCCCGGGAAGACGGGGAACAGGTGGATGGCCGCCGCCTGGGTCATTGGCGCGAACCCGAGGGCGATCGTGGCAGCGACCACGCCTAGACGGCCGGACGCACCCACCGGAACCCCACCTCCCCGCGAGGTGTCTTACCCCCCAACGATTACCACGGGAGTGCCCAGTTCCACAAGCTCGAAAAGGGTCTCCGCATCGTGCATGTACATGCGGATGCAGCCGTGGGAGGCCGGACGACCTATGGAATCGGCGTCCGGCGAGCCGTGGATCCGGATGCCCGAGGCAGAAAGGTTCAGCGCCCGCGTCCCCAGGGGGTTGTCCGGGCCCGGGCCGATGGCGGCGGGCATGGTCAGCGACCAATCGGCCCAGGGGTTCACCCACGTCGGGTTGCGACGCTTGGCCGTGATCTCGAACTGCCCGTGCGGCGTGGGATAGCCCGGCGTGCCCGTGGCGACACGGAAGGAACGGCTCACAGCGCCGTCCACATAGAGGTCGAGCGTGTTGGCACCCGTGCGCACGTAGATCACCTTCGCGAAGGCGTCGGTACGGAGCTCGGGCTGTGACAGTGCGACGGGCAACGCGATGTCGCGCTCGCCCGTGCGCAACCCGCGCACTATGCGATCGGCCGTCCCCTGCTGATCGAGGCGGCGACCCACTTGGTGCGGGATCACCTTGAGCCCGTTCCCTTGGATCTCCACTGTGGCGTCACGCTTCTCGCGATCGATGCGTTGCGCTGTTGCTGCGACGAACGCGTCCAAGCGCGGACGGCTGATCTCGCCGCGCAGCTCGAC
Organism: Actinomycetota bacterium; assembly: GCA_050694575.1. Lineage (GTDB taxonomy): Bacteria > Actinomycetota > JAICYB01 > JAICYB01 > JAICYB01 > JBOGXL01. The sequence continues at coordinate 1,070 of JBOGXL010000419.1, forward strand.
CTCGCGCTCGTCGCCGAACACGCGCTGCCAGAGGCGGTTGAAGAAGGGCCGCGATTGCTGCCGGGCGTGCGTGTCGCGAACCACCGTCCCGACGTCCACGCGCACGCCCATCTCCCACGCCGTCGCACGGATCGTTTCGTCGGCACGCAATGTGACGGGTTCGGTCTGCAGCGGACGCACGACGCTGGAGCCGACGAGCCCGTGCGCTTCGCCTATCGACCGGCTCCCGACGACGACGCCGCCGATCCGCGTTCCGGGGAACAGGTGGGGAGCGCTCTGGCGCTCGTAGGCCACGGCGAACCCGCTTCCCGCGACGAGCGCCGCGACAAGCCACAGCAAGATCTTGCTGCGCGGAAGCCTGTCTTCCGGCGCGACGTTGGCCTTTGCTAACGGCCACGCCGCGACGGGTAGGGCGTCGTCGCCGACCTCCGGTGGCTCCTCCGGCGGTCTCGGCGGCGACGCCGAAGGCCGCCGGAGAACTCTAGCCACCGCCCCCTCCACTACGATTCTCGGGACAACACCGGCCACAGCATGACGACAACAGGCGACCGTAGACAAACTGAGAGCGCCTTCACTGCCCCCGCTCTCCTCTCGCCCCGCGCGCGAGTGGCGCCGGCCCTGGTTCGGATCGGCGACGGAGCGGTCGCTGCGGTCGAAGGACTCGGGCCCGGTTCGGGTGCCGCGACCCGGCTGGCCGGGGTCGTCGTGCCCGGTCTCGTAGACCTTCAGGTGAACGGGCGGGGCGCCCGTGACGTGCTCGAAGGCACCGTGGCGGCCGTCGAGGACATCGCCTCACAGCTCCCGGCCGAGGGTGTCACGTCGTGGCTGCCGACCATCGTCTCGGCCCCCGCCGGCGCCCGGCTCGAGGCCATCGACGCGATAGCCGAGGCCATGGGCCGCCAGCGGCGCGGCCTCGTCTCCGGCGCGCGCATCCTCGGCGCGCACCTGGAAGGCCCGTGGATCACGCGCGCGCGAGCGGGCGCCCACGATCCGGCGGCGCTTGAAGCGCCGAACATGCTCTCGATCGAGCAGAGCCTCACACGCCGGCCGGGCGTCGTGCGCATCGTCACGCTGGCGCCGGAGATGTCCGGGGGCCTGGAGGCCGTACGGCAGATCGTCGGACACAGCGCCGTCGCCTCCATCGGCCACACCGACGCTTCTTCGGACGAAGCCCTCGCCGCGATCTCCGCGGGCGTGCGGATGGCCACACATCTGTTCAACGCGATGCGTCCGCTGCATCACCGGGAGCCGGGTGTCGTCGGCGCCGTGCTCACCGACCCGCGCGTCGTCGCCGGGGTCATCGCCGACGGCATCCACCTCGATCCGTCCACCGTGCTGCTCGCCTTTCGCGCGAAGCCGGAACGGGTCGCCCTCGTTTCCGATGTCGTCGCGGGCGAGCGCACGGGCGGCGCCGACGCCGTCCGCCTCGCCGACGGAACGCTCGCGGGTGGTCTGTCCGGTTTGCTCGACGGCGTCGCCGTCGCCGTGGGAGCCGGAGTGATGTTCGAGGACGCTATCCAGGCCGCGACCCTGACGCCGGCCGAGGTGTTGCGCGTCCCGGTCGGGCGGATCTCCCCCGGCGCACCCGCCGACTTCGTGGTCCTGGACGACGCTCTGCGTCCGCGCGCGACGTACCTCGGCGGCAAGCGCGTATGGTCTGACGTGCTGTGAGCGACAAGCTGGCTCTCGAGGGCGGCACTCCGGTTCGTGAGAAACCTCCGCGCCTCGGGCGCGGTCTTTCTCTCTTCGGGGCCGAAGAGCGCGACGCCGCCGTCGAGGTGCTCGAGTCGCGGTCGCTCTTCCGCTACTACGGCCCCAACCTCCTGAACAAGGTCGAGGGCTTCGAGCGCGACCTCTGCGCGATGCTCGACGTGCCCCACGCCGTGGCCTTGTCGAGCGGGACCGCCGCCCTGCGCGCCGGTCTTGCTGCATTGGGGATCGGGTGCGGGGACGAGGTCATCGTCCCCTCGTTCACGTTCATCGCCACGGTCAACGCCGTCGTGACGATGGGCGCCGTGCCGGTCTTCGCCGAGATCGACTACTCGCTCGGCCTGTGTCCCGTCGACTCGGAGCGCAAGATCGGCGACAAGACGGCTGCGCTCATGCCCGTCCACCTCGAGAACCAGGGCTGCGCGATGGACGAGCTCACCGGCCTCGCGCGCCGCAAGGGCGTGGCCGTCATCGAGGACGCCTGCCAGGCCATCGGCTCGTCGTACCGCGGACGCGCCCTCGGGACGATCGGCGATCTCGGCGCGTTCTCGCTGCAGCTCGAGAAGAACATCACATCCGGTGAGGGCGGGGCGCTCGTCACGAGCAACGAGTCGCTGCTCGTGCGTGCCGCGCGCTACTCCGACCAGGGAGGCCAGTTCGTCACCAGCTACGGCGTCGGGATGAGCGAAGCTCACCCGAAGCGCGGGGGGTCCGGGGGGCGCAGCGCCCCCGGTCAACGGGGAGCCGAGCTGGCCGAACCC
>JBOGXL010000420.1:0-1783 GCA_050694575.1 Actinomycetota bacterium
CTGTTCGTCCTGTCCACGAACAACGCGTCCTTCGAACGGTCCTACGCCTCGCAACAGCACGTATCACACACGCGCATGCGTGCGCTCGAGACGCGGCAATGGGTGGTCCAAGCGGGCCTGGCCGGCATCAGTGCGGTGCTCGGTCCGGACGGGTCGGTGCGGCACACCACGGGCCTGTTCGAGTCCGCGGCCTTCGTCGCCGACGTCAGAGTTCGTCCGGCGCAGTCCCTCTACGCGCTCACCGGCGATCTCTTCCCGGCCCTCTTCGCGGGTCTGGGCGGAGCGGGGGCGCTGTATGCCCTCGCCCGGCGACGGCGACGGTCTCTGACGGAGCTAGAGTCCGTTCCATGAAGATCGCCGTCGGCTCGGACGAACCAACGCCTACGACCGACGCCGTCGTCGACGAGCTCGCCCAGCGTGGGATCGACGTCGAGCTGCACGGTCCGCTCCTTCCCGACAACAGCATGCAGTGGGCCGAGGTGTCCGAAGAAGTCGCGCGAGCCGTCGCCGAGGGTACAGCCGCCAAGGGGATCCTCTTCTGCTGGACGGGAACGGGATGCTCCATGGCCGCCAACAAGGTGCCGGGCGTGCGGGCCGCGCTCTGCACCGACGCCGAGACGGCGCGCGGCGCCCGTCGCTGGAACGATGCCAACGTCCTGGCCATGAGCCTGCGTCTGACCACGCCGATCCTCGCCCGCGAGATAGTCGATGCCTTCCTCGGAACCACCGACGTCGATCCCGACGAAGTGGCCAACATCGAGCGCCTGCGCGCCCTCGAGTCGCGATGAGCTTCGAAGGCGAGCTCTCCGACCAAGGCTTCGAGCTCCTGCAAGAACGTCGAGGCTCTAAGCGGTACACGCGCCGGACGAATCCCTATCTGCGCTGGTGGGTAACTACCCATCCCGACGGAACGGCCGAGCTCACGTGGGAGCTCGAGCTGGGAGAGTACATGAAGGCGAAGGGGTTCCACGTCTCCGTGCAGGACGAGCTGTCGCTTATGGTCTTCCCGCCCGACGAGGTTCGCGGGCCGGCCGATGTGGCCTGGCTCCGCGCCGAGATCGAGCATGCGGAGCGGCACCTCGGATCCGTGGATTTGCTCGCCGGGTCGTGAAGGGCTAGACCAACGTTCGGAGGTGATCATGGGAGTGGAAGCCAAAGTCGGTGATCGTGTCTCGATCGACGCGAAGAAGGTGGGCCAGCCCCGCCGCGTGGGCGTCATCGAAGGCGTGACGACGGGGATCTCCGGTGTGCGCTACACGGTGCGATGGGCGGAGGGGCACCAGACGGTGCTTTCGCCGGGGGCGGGCAACCTCACCGTCGAGCGCCGCTCGGGAGCGAAGAAGTCGTCGAACGGCTCGAAGAAGAAGGCCGGCGCGAAGAAGACGACGAAGCGGAAGCGCTAGGCGTCGATGCGCTTGATCTCGTCCTTGGCTTCGGTGAGTAGCTTGTAGGACGGCGCGACCAGCTCCATCCCGGCGAAGAAAGTCACGTTCCACAGCGCGATGTGACGCAACCCGATCCTCGCGTACGGTTCGAGCGCGGAAGCGATGTCGGCGGGTGTCCCGTGCAGCGTGGCGTCGTGGGCGACGTCGAAGGGGATCGATCCGATGGCCTTCATCGCCTCATCGCGTCCGAGGCGGGCGGGGATGTACTCGAGGAATCCGTAGAAGTCGTCTCCGAGCGGGTGCGGGTGCCCGCGTGACTCGTAGTACTCCGCGGGAAGCGCGAGGAGGAAGGCCTTCACCATCGGGTGATCGAGGATGCGGTGCGATGCTTCGTGATC
>JBOGXL010000421.1:0-2435 GCA_050694575.1 Actinomycetota bacterium
TACGGACGCGAGAAGGGGATCCTGAAAGACAAGGACGGCAACCTGCTCGGAGAGGACATCCGTGAAGGGCTGACGGCCGTCATCTCCGTCCGGATGCGCGAGCCGCAGTTCGAGGGTCAGACGAAGGCCAAGCTCGGCAACGTCAGCGTCCGGTCGCTGCTGGAGCGCGCGACCAACGAGAGGCTCGCTTCATGGCTCGAGGAGAACCCGACGGAGGGGCGCAAGGTCGTCTCCAAGTCGGTGATCGCCGCCCGAGCCCGCGCGGCGGCGAAGGAGGCTCGTGACCTAACGCGCCGTAAGTCTGCGCTCGAAGGTGCAGGCATGCCGGACAGGCTCGCCGACTGTGCTTCGGGAACTCCCGCCGAGGACGCGGAGCTGTTCATCGTCGAAGGCGACTCGGCCGGCGGTTCGGCGAAGCAGGCGCGGAACCCGCGCACTCAGGCGATCCTGCCCATCCAGGGCAAGATCCTCAACGTCGAGCGCGCGCGCATCGACCGGATGATGAAGAACGAAGAGATCCAGTCCATGATCCAGGCGATCGGCGCGGGCGTCGGTAACGACGAGTTCGACGCCACGAAGTCGCGGTACCACAAGGTGATCATCATGGCCGACGCCGATGTCGACGGCAGTCACATCCGGACCCTCGTCCTGACGTTCTTGTTCCGCCACATGAAGCCCTTGATCGACGCGGGGTACGTGTACATCGCACAACCGCCGCTGTTCTCGACGGTGGTTGGGAAGGAAAAGCTGTACCTCAAGGACGATCGCGCGAAGGACGCCTTCTTGACGGAGCGCAGGGAGCACAAGAACGAGTTCGTCCGGCTCAAGGGTCTGGGTGAGATGGACTACGACGAGCTCGGCGAAACGACGATGGACCCGTCCAAGCGCACGCTCCTGCAGGTGACGCTGGAAGCGGCCGCCCAGGCCGACGAGGTCTTCAGCGTGCTCATGGGCGAGAACGTCGAGGCCCGGAAGCAGTTCATCGTCACCAACGCCAAAGACGTCCGGTTCCTCGACATCTAAGCCATGAGCCGTAGACCGCCGAACAAGCCGAGTCGTCGTCGCGCGTCGTCGCGCAAGCGCGCGCCCGCGCCCGCTGGTGACGGAAACGGGTCGGGAGACCAGCAGGCGCTGGTCCTTGGCTCTATCGAGCCGATCGAGATCCAGCAGGAGATGGAGCGGTCGTTCCTCGACTACTCCATGTCCGTGATCACGCAACGCGCCCTACCCGACGTTCGCGACGGCTTGAAGCCCGTTCACCGTCGGATCCTCTACACGATGCTCGAGGATGGGCTCAGGCCCGACCGCGTGCACGTGAAGAGCGCGGAGGTCGTCGGGCACGTCATTGCGCGCTACCACCCGCACTCGCTGGACGCCGTTTACGACGCGCTCGTCCGGATGGGCCAGCGCTTCAGCGTCCGGTACACCCTCGTCGACGGTCATGGGAACTTCGGCTCCCCCGACGACCCGCCGGCCGCGTATCGCTACTGCGTCGCCGGCGATTCGATGGTGCGTCTCGCCGATGGAACCACGAAGCCGATCCAGGAGCTCGCGTCGAGAGCCGAGCCGAATTCCGACACTCCGATCGACCTCAAGCTGCTCGACAAGTTCGGCGATCCGGTATCCGCGAGCGTGTTGTTCCACTCGGGGGAGCATCCGACGAAGCGGCTGCGTACGCGTGCCGGTTACGAAGTCGTCGGGACGGCCAACCACCCCGTGCTTTGTCTGGAGTCGATCGCGGGTGTCCCCATGCTCCAATGGCGAACGCTCGACGAGATAGGAGCCGGAACCGTCGTGTGCATCTCGCGGGCGTACCGCCCCGAGGCCGAGGGCGTGGTGACCGGTGACGAGGCACGGCTCGGGATCCTCGCCGGGATGTTCGTCTCCGAGGGGTGGGCGAGCGAGGGGCGGGCGGGGTTCAGCAATACCGACGAAGAAGACCGCGTGCCGAAGTGCATCTGGGAATCCGCGATGGGGGTCAAGCGAGCGTTCCTCGCCGCCCTCTTCGAGGGCGATGGAAACGTGAGCCTGGCGGAGCGGTCGTCCATCCACATCCGCTACGACACACACAGCCGACGCCTCGCGCGAGATGTCCAGAGCCTCCTCTTGGAGTTCGGCATCGCCTCACGCTTGTTCGAGTTGAAGGCGGGTACAGCGTGGCGCGTGTCGATCACCAACAGACGTGACGCCCGCCTGTTCGCGCAGCGCGTCAACTTCCTGGCGCGCAAGCGCTCCAAGCTCGCCGGGATCCTCGAGCAGATCCCATCGCAAAGCCGGGCGATGTCGCGGGACCACATCCCGTTCATGGCCGCCTACGTTCGTTCCGAGGCCGGTCGGGGCTGGCGCGAGTGGCTGTCGAAGCGAAACATCGACCGGTACGAGCGCTTGGAGCAGCTGGGCGAGGACTTCTGGCCCATGATCGCCAACGTCGAGGC
>JBOGXL010000422.1:0-1718 GCA_050694575.1 Actinomycetota bacterium
GATGGGCTCGACGAAGCTCTTGAATCTGGTCCGCGGAGCCTCGATACCCGGGATCGTCGGAGGCGCGCCGACGTCGATCAGATATCGGACCATCATCATCGCGTGCGTCCGCTCCTCCTTCGCCTGCGCGTAGAAGAAGCTCGCGAGACGAGGCAGGGTCTGGGCGTCGTAGTACACGGCCGCCGCGAAGTACTGCTGGCTGGCGGCGAACTCACGCCCGATCTGTGCGTTCAGCTCGGCGACGAAGCGGGCGGCGGGCATGTCGGGACGAGTCTAGGCCGTCGTTGGCTACGGCGCGACGACGACGTCGTCGACGGCCCAACCGAAGAACTCGTTGTTCTTCTTCGAGCCCGTGGTGAACCGGAAGCGCATCTGGAGGGATCCGCTCGAGGAACCCAACGAGAACGAGCGCAACAGCCAGTCACCGCTGCCGGGGTCGGTGGCCGAGGCGTTGTAGATGCTTTGCCAGCCCTGTCCGTAGTTCACCTCGACCGACCTCACGTCACGAGACGAACAGCTCCCACCGGAGCAGCTCGACTCCACACGTTCCTTGGATCGGAAGCTCAACGTGTAGGCGGACGGCAATCCGGTGATCGTCGGCGACGTCAGGTACCCGTTGTTGTCCGTGCCATTGGAGTAATGACAGGACGCGTCCTGCCCGTAGTAGAACCCGCGTGGATCAGACGACGCGGCTCCGCAGCTCGATGAGAGGTGCCACAGCGGAGTCTTCCCGGTGACCGTCCACCCGCTCAGGTCGTCGGCGTCCGCCGATGAACCGTCGAAGCCCTGCCTGTAGAGGAAGTCGCGAACCTGGACGGTGATCCAGGACTGCGCCGCGGGATTCACGCCGTCCTGCGCCACTACGCGGAGCACGCGCGAGCCGACCGGGACGTTGGATAGGGACCAGACGAACTCGTTGCCGGACGCCGGCGCCGAACGCGTGCCCTTCGACGCGTCGTCCAGGAACAGCTCGACACTGGACACCTCGTTGTCGTCTGTCGCGGCGACGCGCACCTCGAACGCCCGGCCGCTCTGCGATCCGGCGGTCGGCTTGACGAAGGACACCGTAGGCGGATCGTCGACGTTGTCGACGACGAGGTCGATCGGGACGATCGTGGACTGTCCGATGGAGTCGGTGATCCTGGCTTCCACGCGAACGGGCGCCGTCGGATCTGGACACGGAGTGCCGGGACACGTGTTCCACGCGCGCTCGTAGGTGGAGCCGACGAGCGACGCCGTCTGGAACGGGCCCGGTCCGACCTTGATCGCCACGGCGCCGGCCGGCAATGGGTGATCGTCGCCGGCTTGGACGCGCAGCGACACGGTGCCCGTCACCTCCTGGCCGCCGGTCAGCCCGACGAACGAACCGGTGGGAGACGAATCGGGGCCCCTGGCGACGCCGCCGACGTTGAGGGCCGGCTCGACCAACCCGGACCGGACGAAGCCCTTGCGCTGCATCGTCGCGACGACGTCGTCGACGCCCAGGCCGGGATAGAGAGACTTGAGCAATGCTCCGGCCGCCGCGGCATGTGGCGCCGCGAAGCTCGTACCTCGGCCGAGCCAGCAGCAGCCGCTGGTGCTCAGCAGCGTGATCCCGTCGCCGGGCGCGGCGATGTCGATCTCCGGCCCCCGGCTGCTGAACGCAGCGAGGCTCGTGTTCGTGACGTCGGTGGCAGAGACGGCGACCGACTCCGGGAACCGGGCCGGCGCCTCGACGG
>JBOGXL010000423.1:0-4709 GCA_050694575.1 Actinomycetota bacterium
AGCCTTGGTCGTCGATCCGTTGCGGCCCGACCTGGAGATCTTTCTCACGGCGTTGGCCAACGACCCGCGCGTCGCCCTCCACGAGCTCCAGGATCTTCCGTTGGAGCCGGCCGCACGATCCGTCGGCTTCCCGGCGGCCGACGAGCCGCCCGCGTCGTACCGATCGGCCGTCCGCAGCGCGCAACGCGCACTCGGACTCTTTCGCTCGTACACGTTGCGAGACAACCGCCTCGCGGCGATCCTCGCTACGGCGGTCGGCCGCGCACGATCATCCTCGGAATGGGACGAGAGCTGGTCGATCGGCGTGCAGCGCGCCCGCGCCGTGACGGCGACCGTCGAGCGCCAGGAGGACCTGGTCTCGGCGGCCGAGGGTTCGGTGACCTTCACGTCACGACGTGGGTCGGTTCCGTTGACCGTGACGAACGGCGCAACGTACCCGGTTCGCGTCCGCGTGAGCTTGGCGTCGTCCAAGCTGTCGTTCCCCGACGGCGCCGAACGGTCGGTAACCGTCGACCCTCCCGGCGACACCACGGTGTTCGCAGCCTTGGCCCGGTCGACGGGGACGTTTCCCGTCCAGGCTCGAGTGACGAGCCCGGACGGCGGCATCGTATTCCACACCGGAGAGCTCACCGTGCGGTCGACGGCGGCCAACCTCCCGGCTCTCGTTCTCACGGGCGGCGGCGCCCTCTTCCTCGTGGGCTGGGCCGGCCGGCAGCTCAGACGCCGGCGCAGGGAACGCGAGGGTGACGCATGACGCAAGCGGCTCCACTGTGGCGCACAGCCGGCGGCATGACGGTGGGAACCGCGCTCTCCCGCGTTACGGGACTGCTGCGCGTCGCAGCGATGACCTACGCACTCGGTGTCACCGGGACGAAGCTCGCGGACACGTACAACCTCGCCAACACGACTCCCAACATCGTCTACGAGCTCCTGCTGGGCGGGATCCTCAGCTCCGTCTTCGTCCCCGTCCTCATCGATGCGCGGGAGCATCGCCGCGGCGATCCATCTGCTCTGGTCTCGGTCTCGCTGATCGGGCTCGCCGCTGTATCGGCACTGGCGGCCATCGGCGCACCGCTCGTGATGCGTATCTACACCTTCCGCATCAGCGACCCGCTCCTTCGCGCACAGCAACTCGAGCTCGCGACGTTCCTGCTGCGGTGGTTCGCACCGCAGATCTTCTTCTACGGCGTGTCGGCGATCGCCCAATCGCTGCTGAACGTTCGCGGGAGATTCAGTCCGCCCGCGTTCGCTCCCGTGCTCAACAACCTCGTCGTCGCGGGCACGCTGCTGGCCTTCGCGCGCGTCATCGGCAGCACGAGCCTCGATCTCGACACGGGTGCTCGCACACTGCTGGGAGCCGGAACGACGGCGGGCGTCGTCCTGCAGGCGCTGGTTCTGCTTCCTTTCCTCCGTACCGAGCGACTCCGCTTCCGGCCGGACTTCGGCGACCCGGCCGTCCGTCGCGCTCTCCGGCTGTCGGTCTTCGTGATCGGATACGCCGCGGTCAACCAGCTCGGCCTGTGGGTCGTGCTCGCGTTGGCCAATGGCGTCACGGGCGGCGTCACGGCCTACCAGGTGGCCTTCATGTTCTTCCAGCTTCCGCACGGTCTCTTCGCGGTGAGTCTGTCCACGGCTCTGTTCCCGGATCTGTCTCGGGCGGCGGCGGCCGCCGACTGGGAAGCGTTCCGCGAGCGCTTCGCCGTCGGCCTGCGCGGCATCTTCTACCTTCTGGCTCCGGCCGCCGTCGGGTACGTCATCCTCGCCGATCCGATCACACGACTCGTCCTCGCGCGTGGTGTCGCCGACGCCCGCGATGCCGCCGCCGTGGCATCGGTGCTCGAAGCCTTCGCTCTGGGGCTCGTCTTCTTCTCGGTGTTCCAACTGCTGACCCGCTGCTTCTACGCACTCGGTGACACGCGCACGCCCACCGCGCTCAACGCCGTCGGTGTCGCTGTGAACATGCTCGTCAACGTCCCTCTCTTCGCCTGGCTCGGGGTGCGGGGGCTCGGCTTCGGGCACGCCATCGGCTACGTGGTCGGCGCGACGATCCTGGCCGTGGCTCTGGGCCGGAAGGTGCCGGGGGGCCTCGTCCTGCGTCCCCTCGTCCGGCCGTTGTCGCGAAACGCGGTCGTCGTCGGCGCAATGGGGTTGTGCGTCTGGGGGATCGCCAACGTCGTGCCGGGGGGCGATGTTGGCGTCGTCGGGGCTGCCGTGGGTGCCGGTGCTATCCTCTATCTCGCGTTTTCCCAGGTCGCGGGCGTCGAGGAGCGCGAGATCCTCCTCGGTCCCCGGCGATTGATTCGCCCGAAGAGTTGAAGGAGGCCGCGTGCCCGTACGCATCGTCACCGACACGGCCGCCGACCTCCCGCCGTCCGTAGCCACCTCGCGCGGCATCGAGGTCGTGCCGCTCACCGTCCGGTTCGGTGACGAGAGCTACCTCTCCGGGGTCGAGCTCAGCGCCGAGGACTTCTGGAGCAAGCTCGAGTCGTCCCACGTCGCTCCGGCGACGGCCGCACCGAGCGCCGGGGACTTCCAGAAGGCCTACGAGAAGCTGCTGAGCGACGGCGCCGACGGCATAGTGTCGATACATCTTTCGTCCAAGCTGTCTGCGACGTTCCAGTCGGCGGCCGTGGCCGCCAAGGAGCTCCCCTCAGCGCCCGTCGAAGTCTTCGACTCGCTGGGTGTATCGGCCGGGTTGGGTCTACTGGCGCTGCGCGCGGCCGACCGCGCCCAAGCGGGCGCTTCCGCGACGGACATCGTCGCCGAGCTCGAAGCGTTGCGACCGCGCGTCCGCCTGTACGGAGTTATCGACACGCTCGAGTACCTCCGGCTCGGTGGTCGCATCGGCGGCGCGCAGGCCCTTCTGGGAACGATGCTGAAGATGAAACCGGTCATCGGTCTGCAGGACGGCGTCGTCGATCCCGTCGGCCGCGTGCGGACGCGCGCGAAAGCCCTCGAGCACCTCGTCGGCCTCGTCCGCGCCGATGAGGGCAACATCCAGCGCCTGGTCGTCATGCACGGAGCGGCGCCGGACGTCGATGCCTTCCTCGCACTTCTCGACGGTGTGGTCCAGGTCGACCCCCCGGACGTGTGGACGCTCGGTCCGATCGTCGGCGCGCACGCCGGGCCCGGCGTGATCGGCGTCTCGTACATCACCGCCTCCTGATATGGCCGTGCGCCTGGCCCGCGGCCAACGGGTCGGGGAGCGATACCGGCTCGAACGCGAGCTTGGTCGCGGCGACGGTTCCGTGACGTGGGAGGCCACGGACGAGCGTCTCGACCGTTCGGTGGCCGTACGGGTCTTCGAGTCCGGTGTGGATCCGAAGGTGCTCATGAGGCGCGCCGGTCTCGCCGCCTCGCTCACGCACCCGCGCGTCGTGCGTGTGTTCGACACGGGACAAGAAGGCGGACGCTTCTTCACGGTGAGCGAGTTGCTGCCGGCATCTCTCCGCTCCGTACGACTCCCGCTCGCACCTCATCAATCTCTGTCTACGGCGATCGACGTCGTCGAGGCCGTCCGCTACGCACACGAGCGGGGTGTCGTGCACGGGAACCTGCACGAGGGGAACATCCTTCTCTCGGAGAGCGGTGCGAAGGTCGGCGACTTCTCGCTCTCGGCTACGGCCGGACAAGGCGACCGCTCACATGACCTCCGCGATCTCGGCAGCGTCCTGCGCCGAGCGTCGGGGTCCGCGGACGGCGGTGTGCCCGCGGGCCTCGCACGCATCGTCGAGGGACTCGCCGGGGGCGCCTACGACGACGCATCCAAGGTCCTCGAGGATCTTCGCGAGCTTCAGCCTCCGCCCGTGCAACGGCCGGCGCGCCCTCAGCGCCGAGGCTGGGTCGTAGCCGCTGTGGTGACGCTCCTGGTCGCGCTCGCCGCGTTCGGTGCGACGCGTCTGGGGGAGCGGGAGCCGCAAACGCGATTCGCTCCGGGGGGTCGCATCGACGGCACGCCGATCCCGATCACGAGCGTCATCGACTTCGACCCGCTCGGCGACGGTCGCGAGGGTCCGCGAACCATCTCCAACATCGCCGACGGCAGCCCGGCCACCTTCTGGTCCACGGAGCGTTACGAGAAAGGGCCGGACTTCTCAGGCTTGAAGGCCGGCGTCGGCGCCTTGTTCGATCTCGGCCGCTCGTTCGAGGTCGGCAAGGCGCAGGTGCTCTTCGCGGCCCCCGGATGCTCCTTCGAGATGCGCTACACCGACGACCGCACCGCGCCCGTCAACGATTGGGCGGTGGCGGCTACGGTCACCGAGAGTCCGCAGTCGGCGCCGATCATCTTCGGCGCCAGACAGGCCAGGTATTGGCTCGTCTGGCTCACGCAGCTGACGACGGGAGTGCCGGGAGGGGGCAGCTCCTACTCGTGTGCGATCGCGGAGACAGACCTGTTCGCCCCGTAGTCTCTAAGAACTCAAGGGGGGAATACCCGCGGGGGGTACAGCGTTCGAGGAGATATGGAACCCAGGAACGTCATCATCATCGGCTCCGGGCCCGCGGGATTCACGGCGGCCCTGTACGCGGCCCGGGCGAACCTCGCGCCGCTGCAGTTCGCCGGTCTGGAGTGGGGCGGTCAGCTGCAGAACACGACCGACGTCGAGAACTACCCGGGCTTCCCCGACGGCATCCAGGGGCCCGAGCTCATGGAGCTGTTCCGGAAGCAAGCCGAGCGCTTCGGGGCCGAGGTCGTGTCCGACGACATCACG
>JBOGXL010000424.1:0-2681 GCA_050694575.1 Actinomycetota bacterium
TCCTCGGCCGCCTCGTCCCGACCGTGCTGACCGTCGCGTCCGGGCGTCCGGTGCGGCGCGAACTTCCGGAGCGGGGCCCGCGTTTGACCTGATAACGTTCGGCCCGAACTTCAACCCCGAGGGGGCCATGACCAGGCCAATGCGTTTGCGCGCGGCCGTCGTCGCGCTGGCCGTGCTGTCTGCCGGCTTCGCCCTGGTCGGCGACAGCGTGCCGGCCAGTGCCGTCCCGAACCCTGTGGCCACCGACGCCGCGACCTATGCCCTCTACGGCCGTGTGTGGCCGGACCCGCACGGCTGCCTGTCCGCCGACACCGACGGCGACGAGGTCAACGACGTCGTGGCTCCGTTGTCGTCGCCGTGGGCCAAGGGCAACGTCTGCGTCGCGCAGTTCCTGACCTACGAGGAGTTCATCACGGGCGCGAAGCTCCTCGAGCGGCTCTATCCGCGCTTCATCGACGTCATCCGTCTGGACGAAGCCTTCGACAACGCCAACTTCCGCTCGGCCGGACTCGGCCGCATGGTTGCCGTGGAGGATGGCGACCTGAAGCTTCTGGGCCGCGACCGCCGTCCGCTCTACATGCTCAAGGTCACCGACGAGGAGTCGAACATCCCCGAGGACATGCGTCTGCACTTCGCGTACTCGGGGTCGATCCACGGCATCGAGCGCGCGGGAGCCGAGGGACAGATCCGGGCGGCCGAGGACCTCGTGACGTGGGCGGCGAATCTCCCCAACAAGAAGATCGTCGAGACGCAGACGAAGGCGCGAGTGCCGACGGCCGCCGAGACCCTGCGGCGATCGGTGATCTACTTCGTCTTCCCGAATCCCGACGGTTGGGCGCGCGGATCGCTCGCACCGATCGAGACCCAGGACGGCGGCGTCAACGCGAATTACACGCCGGGCGTGTACTTCCACCGCTACAACGGCAACGGGATGGACCTCAACCGCGATTTCCCGACTGTTGGCTACACGTACCGTCCGTACACACCGGGATCCAACCCCGAGACCAAGGCGATCGTCTCGGTTATGCGTCACATCCGCAACGAGATCTCGCAGCGCAACCCGGCCGGACAACGCTTCGCCGGTGGCATCGACCTCCACGGTCAGCTCGTGGCCAACGCCTTCTCCTTCACGCTCATGGGGGCCGGTCGCCGCGACTTCAAAAAGAACTTCGCCACCGTCGACCAAGGGTCGCGCACGTGGGCCGACCAGTCGGCGCGGCTGGCGTGGTCGCCGTACATCGGGACGCTCTTCGAGACGGCCGACCAGTGGGGGACCGTCATCGACACCATCGGCTACCAGGTGACGGGCTCGCTCGGTGACTGGTTCGAGTCCGAGCAGGTAGGCCTCGGGGCCGTCGGAATCGACAACGAGATGTCGCTCTCGCACCTGGTGCCCAACACCGTGTTCGACCCGACGACCGAGCAGATGCACATCGACGGGAACAAGGGGCTTATCTACTCCCAGCTCGCGTCGACGCTGACCGAGCGCAAGGACCAGTACCGCTACGACCCGCAGGGCAAGATCGGCTACGTCTTCAACCCGCGGCGCGTCAAGGTGAGCGGCGAGGGACGTGTGAGGTATCCGTCCCTGCCCGCGCAGAACGACATCGACGTCCTGGCGCCGTGCCAGTCGGTCACGCAGGCCGTGGCTGTCCTGTTCTGCGACGAGGAAGGCGTCAACTACGACGCCGTGAACAACGCCATCGAGTTCACGGTCAAAGGCCCGAAGGACGGCTACTGGAACGGCGGCATCACCGCCCAGATGACGAACGTCAACGCCCTGAGCATCTCGGCCGGCACCCTCGGACAGATCGCGCTCGAGCGCTTCGACATCGACCACCCCGGTAAGTCAGGCGAGGACGCCGGCCACTGGCAGACCGTGCAGACGTCCTTTACGCAGGCCGGGAACCCCGACCTGTATCTACCTGCGGGACAGGACGTCGTCGTGAACGACCCGCTGCCCGGACGCTGGCGTGTGCGGATCACGAACCCGTTGGTCGGGCCGTCGCGCCTGCGGATCGACTTCAACCGCCGGACGGGAGAGCTCAGCCCGGGCCAGGCGAAGATCGACGCGTCGTCGATGGACTTCTTCACCGACCTCAACAGATACATCCCGAAGGCGTCCGAGCGCGCTGAGGCCGTGCCTATCGACACCGTGATCGCCAACCCCCGATCGCTTTCGAAGTACGACTCGCTCGTGGTTTTGAACAACGTGGGTCGGCCGTCGTACGTGCGCAGCAAGCTCGGCCTTTCGGCGGACGAGGCGAAGCGGTACTTCGCCGGGCTGAGGTCCTACGCATCGGCCGGGGGCAACCTCGTCCTGACCGACAGCGCGCTCGGTGGGCTCCCCGAGCTCGGCATCGGCAAGGCCTCAGACGTCAAGGCGCGTCAGGTGCTCGAGGCCGGACGGTTCGAGTTCGAGCAACAGTGCAACAAGACGCCGCTGACCAAGAAGGTATGTCTGCCCGGGACCGCGGGCGGTACGTCTCGACAGGCAGCCGAGCCGACACCGCTGGGGTATTCGCCCGACGTCGGCAACGACAACAACCGCAGGCGCGTGATGCCCGAGTGGTACATCCGGAAGTCCGTGTGGAACTCCGGAGCGGGGTGTCCGAGCGAGGACTGCACGGAGGGGTTGGTCGGCCCGGGGGCCGGGCTCGGCGAGCGGCGATTGGGCAAGG
>JBOGXL010000425.1:0-4486 GCA_050694575.1 Actinomycetota bacterium
CGACGACGAGGTCGTCGAGAAGCGTGAGCACGTTGCCCTGCGTAACGGGCTCGAATCCGACGGCGATGTCGAGATCCCTTGAATCTTCGTTGTTTCTTGTTGCGCTACCGAAGGCGACGAGCAACCGCACGGCGTGAGACAAGCAGACCTCGTCGAGCTCTCCGGTAGCGGCCGCCCTAGTGAGCCTGCCGAGCGCCTCGCGCGGTGCCCCATCCACCTGGTCACTGTACCGGTCCGATCGACCACCTCTGCTCCGTCGCGGGCGATGCGCTCCTGCGCCGCTTCCCGCGCCTGGAGCTCGCTACCGACGAGCCTTCTTGGCGGCCGACTTTGGCTTTGCGCGGCCTCGCGTCGTTGCCCGTCGCTTTTTAAGACCCGTTGGAAGCTATGGCTCCCGACCGCTTGATGGCCGCCTGGTCGGTGCCGAGGTAGCCGGCCACGAAAGAGGATGTTCCTCAACCTCGGGATCGATCTCGTGCGGGGTCAACCGGCCATCAGCTCGAGGTCGAGCGCGCGCAGCCACGCCGTGTCCAGGCGCTCCAGGATCGTCGCCATCTGCATGCGGGCGAAGACGCCGCGTTCGCGCTCGTAGAGCGCCACGCATCCGACGAATGCCCGCTCTCGCGCTACCGGACCTGCCGAACCCAGGTCCATGAGGTCGATCTGATCGCTACCTGCGACGACGACGAGGTCGTCGAGAAGCGCGAGCACGTCGCCCTGCGTAACGGGCTCGAATCCGACGGCGATGTCGAGATCCCTATGTGCAGTCTCGCCGGAGGCCGGTCACGTCAGCCGACGAGGCCTTGCGACCACTCCCAGAGCGCATCTGCGCGCTCGGCGTCCTGGGCGTAGGCCATCACACCTTTCGGCTCGGCCGCATCACTGATGACCTCGGCCACGCCGCAGTCCTCCAGGTACCGTCCGCCATGGTCGAGAGGCCCCGGGGCGGTGGCCGCCCAGACGCTCGTCGCCGAGCCGGCCGCGATCGACTTCGGCTGGGCTGGAAAGGGCCGGCCGCGCATCGCGACTCCCAGCGCAGCGATCGAGTCCTCGTTGAGATGGCGGCCGAGCTCGGTGTTGATCCATCCGGGGTGGACGGACCACGCGCGCACGCCGCTCGACGCCAGCCGACCGTCGACGCCTAGGGCGAAGAGCGCGTTGGCAGTCTTCGATCGTCCGTAAGCGGCCCACGGGTCGTAGGGCGTGTGCTCGAAGCCCGGGTCGTCCATGTCGACGTCGCTGAACCGGTGACCGGACGACGTAAGCACGACGACCCGGCTCGGTGCTCCGGCCAGTAGCGCCGGCGTGAGCAAGGTCGTCAAGAGGAAGTGACCGAGGTGGTTGGTGCCGAGCTGGGTCTCGAACCCGTCGGCCGTCGTGCCGGACGGGCACGCCATGACCCCGGCGTTGGCGATCAGAACGCTCAGCCGATCGTGGTCGGCGAGGAAGCCCGCCGCGAAAGCGCGCACGCTCGCCAGTGATGCGAGGTCGAGCGTTCGCAGCTCCAAGCCGGCCGACGGCACCGCCTCGCGGATGGTCGCCGCTGCGGCCTCGCCCTTGGCCATGTCGCGCACGGCCATGATCACGTGAGCGCCCTTCGCGGCCAGAGCGCGCGTCGTCTCCCGGCCGAGGCCGGCCGATGCACCGGTCACCAGGATGTCGACGCCGGTCAGATCGCAGCCCTCGAGCACCTCGTCGGTCGTCGTTTCCGCTCCGTACGCCATCCGCTACTTCACCGCCGCCGCATAGGACACGCCGGTGAGGTCCTCCGACGTCCGCCACAACCGGACGGTGACATCTTCGTCGGTTGCTCGCCGCGATTTCTTCGCGGTGGTCGGCATGCCGCGCAGCTCGAAGGGGCCGTCAGGACCGTAGTAGGCCGCTCCGACGGCGTCCGGGCTCGTCGCCGCGTAAAGCGTCGGCAAGGCACCGGTGTCGACCTCCTGCCACATGCCGGGGATCTTGAGCGCCAGGCGTCCGAGCAGGCGTTGTCCGTCTCTGCCCAGGTTCGGTCCGGTGGTCTGGAGGTTCGTCCGCGTCGCACCAGGGTGCGCCGCGTTGCTCAGCACTCCCCAGCCGCTCTTGACACTCAACCGGTTCAGCTCTTGCGCGAAAAGCAGGTTGGCGAGCTTGGATCGTCCGTACGCTTTCCACGGACCGTAGCTGCGCTCGCTCTGCAGATCGTCGAAGTCGATCGTCCCGGTCTTGTGCGCGCCGCTGCTCACGGTCACGACCCTCGACGTCCCGGCTCCCACCAGGAGCGGGAGCAACCGACCGGTCAGCGCGAAGTGTCCGAGGTGGTTCGTCCCGAGCTGCAGCTCGAATCCGTCCGACGTGGTGTGACGTTTCGGGGGAGCCATTACGCCCGCGTTGTTGATCAAGATGTCGAGCGTGCGGGCCCGGCCGGCCATCTCGGTGGCGAACGCCTCGACCGACTTCAGACTCGAAAGGTCGAGCTCGTCGACGTGCACCTTGGCCCCCGGGTGCGCGGCGGTGATCTCATCGGCCGCGCGGTGTCCCTTGTCGGTGCTCCGGACGGCGAGCACGACCTCCGCTCCCGCGCCGGCCAGCCTCCGGGCCGTCTCCAGGCCGATCCCGCTGTTGGCTCCGGTCACCACCGCAAGTCGTCCCGTGAGGTCCGGGATAGCCATGTCCTTCTTGCGCATGGGTTTCCTTTCGTGAGCAACTGACCGGTTGGTTGTCGTCCATCCCACCACCGGGAGGAGTGCCGTGTCAACTAAACGGTTAGTCGGTACAGTGGGGCATGGCCAGGGACGCCGAAGCAACGCGGAAACGCCTCCTCGACGCCGCGATCGCCGAGTTCTCGGCCCGGGGCATCGCCGGGGCCCGCGTCGACCGCATCGCGGATGCGGCGGGGTGCAACAAAGCGATGATCTACGCGTACTTCGGGAGCAAGGACGGCCTCTTCGATGCGGCCGTCGATGCACTCTTCGTCGACACCTTACGGGACATCCCCATCGATCCCGACGACCTTCCCGGATATACGGTTGAGTTGTTCGACCACTACCGAGCGCAACCGGAGGGCATCCGTCTGCTGACGTGGTACCGGCTCGAGCGCGGTGAGCTAGCGGAAGTGCCGGAAGCGGTGGCCAACGCCCACCGCGACAAGATCATCGCGATAAAGCGCGCGCAGAACGACGGCCGACTTCCGAAAGACTTCCCCGCGGAGGAGCTCCTGGCTCTCGTCGTCAACATCTCGATGATCGGCGTGACCCATCTGGGTCCGCAGTCCGACGATCCAGCCGCGATCAAGCGTCACCGCCGGACGGTGGCTCGGGCCGTCCGGCGACTCGTTCGGTAAGCACGACCCGATCGGCAGGCCACGGACGGACTCCTGCGTTCTTTCGGATCGTCCTCGACCTCCGCTCCCCCGTCGCCGTCTTGCCAACCGCCTTGGGGCCTTTGAGCGCTACAACTGGACCACTTCAGACACGACGCATGGACCAACCCGCTGGCGTTACCAGCGCCCAAGCGCCTTCGGGTGGTGGAGCTCGCTACCGACGAGCCTTCTTGGCGGCCGACTTTGGCTTTGCGCGGCCTCGCGTCGTTGCCCGTCGCCTTTTAGCCCCATTGGAGGCGATGGCTCCCGACCGCTTGATGGCCGCCTGGTCGGTGCCGAGGTAGCCGGCCACGAAACGGGGGTCGCGGCGCACCGCGCGCGGCGAGCCTTCGACGAGCACCTGCCCCGATTCGAGCGCGTAGACCCTGTCGCACACCGCAGAGATGAGCACGATGTCGTGCTCCACGATCAGGACGGAGCATGCGAGCTCGTCCTTCACGCGCTCGATCAACGGCGGGAAGGCTTCGGTCTCACGCTGGGCGAGCCCGGCGGTGGGTTCGTCCAGGAGGAGCAGCTTCGGTTCCTGCGCGAGGATCGACGCGATGTCGACGACGCGACGCGTTCCCGTCGACAGCTCGCCGACGAGCTTCTCGCGATACGGCTCGAGGCCGGTGGTGGCGATCAGCCGCTCGGCGCGGTCGCGCTTGTCGCGTTCGGCCCGGCGAGCGCTGCTCAACCCCAGGACGGCGCCCAGGATGCCCGTCGGTTGGTGTCGCTCGATGGCGACGAGGAGCGACTCCTCGACCGTGAGACCGGGGAAGAGCCTGGCGTGCTGGTAGCTGCGTCCCACCCTGAGGTAGGCGCGCATCTCCGGCGGGAGACCGATGAGCTCCTCGCCGAACACCGTGATGCTCGCGCCGACCTCCGGACGCACGTAGCCGGACACGCAATCCATGAAGGTCGTCTTGCCGGCGCCGTTGCCGCCGACGAGCCCCACGGTCTCACCGTCTCGCACGGATACAGAGACATCGAGCAGCGCCCACAACCCCCCGAAGTGAACGGACACTCCTTGTGCGTTCAGCGCCGGTGGGGGGTCCGGGGGGCCGCGATAGCCGTCGCGCGCAGCGCGGCCGCCCCCCGATCCGAGCGGGAGCGCGCGGGAGCGCGCAGCTTTCGGAGGAGTCA
>JBOGXL010000426.1:0-6767 GCA_050694575.1 Actinomycetota bacterium
TGGAAGAGCTCTGGGACGAAGCCAAGGGGACCGACAAGTACTACGGTCCGGTGATCGGCGAACGCAACGGGGAGCCGCTGATCGAGATCAATGCGTCCATCGCCTCGCCAGGAGACTTCTTCGACGCCGCGGCGATCCACTTGATCACGCGGAACACTCTCGACGAGCTCAGCCGTCGGGAGCCGGAGTCCCGCTTCGAGGTTCGCCGGTTCCGTCCCAACATCGTCGTGGACGTCGCCGATACCGAAGGATTCGTCGAGAACGACTGGAAGGTCATGCGCTCCGGGGCCCTCGAGATGCGAACGCTCCTGCCCGTGCCCCGCTGCGTCATGACGACGCTTCCGCAAGGCGACCTGCCGAAGGACCGCAACGTCCTCCGGGCCGCGGCGGTGCACAACATGGTCGACACGAAGGTCGTCGGGGTCATGCCCTGTGCCGGCCTGTACGCGATGGTGGCGACGGGAGGAGACTTGCGGGTAGCCGACACCCTGACCGCAGACGCATGACGGAGAATCTAATACTCGAACCTGTCATAAACGGCAGCAACGAGCATTGGGGGCTTGATGTCTGGATCGAACACAAACGTTACATTCCAAGCCCGCAGGCACATGTCCACACCCTTCGGCATAAGTCGTGTCCCGACGTGCGGAAGCGCTGCTAGTCGCGAAAGCCTATCTCGGAGCAACTCCCTCTCGTACGCCTGGGGAGGCCCGTGGTCGTGTGTGCCGGCTACGTAGAGAGTGACGTCCTCAGCAAGTCGGATCTGGTGGAAAGGGACGTCCCTTGCAGAAATCCAACCAGCCTCCTGGCAGCGGTAGAGAGCTCGAGCGGGCTATGCCGTCCAAGCGGTCCAGCTTTGGGAGACGGAGGCAAGGACGGTGCCCCGCTCTCACTCCTCTCCGAGCGCGCACAGCCGACCACCACAATCACGGCCAAGATGCACACCGACGCCCAGCACCGGCGCGTGTCGGCACATGAGCTCAATACTCGGCCCGATCATGGATAGCCGCTACGAGGGTAGGCGGCATGAGTTGGGGGTCGAAGACAAAGGTCATTAGCCACGCTCGCTTACAGTCCGCTCCTCTAGGAATAAGCATCGTTCCGACGTGCGGAAGCCGACTCAACCGTCTGAGTCCGCTCGACGCTAGTGCCAAAGGGAGACAATTCATATGGAAACCAACCTTGACAGTTAAGTCCGCGGTCATACTTTGTGGAGCGAATTCAAAGGTCTTCCCAAGACTTGATGGAATCGTCCATCTAGACGGGCTGCGTAGCATCGACCGCTGGTAGACGCGGGGGGGGCCGTGATCCTCCCCCGCTAGGTAGAGAGTAACCTCATCAGCAAGTTCAAGACGCTCGAAGGTGACGCTTCCCCGAAGAAACCCCACGAGATCCTTGGCGGTGGCGGCAAGCTCACGCGAACTATGAATTCCGAGTGGTCCAGCCGTAGGAGGTGGAGCTAGGGAAGGGCTTTCAGCCGCCCGCATCGAGCGGTCACACGAGGGAGCCCATGTGACACTTGCTGCAAAAAGGGCCGCGAGTGCGAACGACCGCCGCGTGCTAATCCCGCCGCGTACTGCTAGCAACCGTCAACGAAAGAGTCATCGGCATCGACCAGACAGCTGTTGGCGCCATCGCCACCCTCGATCTCGTCTGCGCCGGAGTCGCCCAAGAGTGAGTCGGAATCGTCACCGCCCTCAATGTAGTCGTCTCCGGCGCCCCCGCTAATCGAATCGTTACCAACCCCACCGATCAGGTGGTCATCGCCGTCACCGCCGAATATGGAATCGTCACCCCCTCTGCCATCAATGCAGTCTGACCCTGGCCCCCCGGTGATGCTGTCGTCCCCCGCAGTTCCAATGATCATCGCCGCACAAACTCCATGGAACCCTGCGTGGAACACCCCAGCGATGGATCGGCCCAGCGCACGGGCTAGAAACCCCAGAAACTCGGAGTCCGCTCGGATCGTCGAAAGCGCGGTTGCGTACCGAGCCCTAACCGACTCCAGATAGTCAGAGTTACGCGCGACGAGGACTCGGAGGAGTTGTGTCTCCGTTGCACCAAACGCTTCCCTCCAAACACCATCGCAATTCGTTAGAACGCTCTCTGCCGACTCATCTCCGGAGGCCACGGCCGCCTCAAGCTCATCTGGAGATGACGCAACTCGTCCGTGTCTTGCCGGGCAAGCAGGATACGTCGCAGCCGCAGCCGCGCTGGCTTGTTCTCGCACTTCCGTGAGCTCATCGGCGAGGGCCTTCTTCGAAGCCCAGATCCCCGGGATTGCTTCCATCGCATCCCCGACGCAGCCGCCCGAAGCAAACGTGTTGGGGTCGGCTCCCGCGGGTAGCACCCCATACTCGTCGATTCCTTCGATCGAGTCGCGAGACTCGCCGAGAACAGTGAGGTAATAACGGTCGGCCTCCTCTGAGCTCAAGCTTGCGACGAAGGTGCTGTTCAGCTGGCCAGGCTCGGGGCTGCCGTAAATGGGCTGGACTCCGAGGCCAGCGGCGACTTCCACCAGCGCTTCGTGCGAGTTGGTTGCGTCCTCTGAATATTGGAATCCGGCCGCTTCCATGCATTCACGCGTCAGCTCTTCTTGATGGAAGTCCTCCCAGAACGCGATCGTTTGATCTCTGAGGCGCCCTTCAGGGGTAAAGCCGAAGCCGGGATAGGGATCTAGCGGGTCCGGCTCGCCTACCGCTGCCCCTGCCGCGTCGAGGATCCGCAGTTCCCCCGACTTGGACGAGCCGAACGGCCCGTCGCTTCCCGCTGCGAAGAAGAGGGCAGCAAACACTAGCGCAGCCCCGGCGAACTTGAATCGACTTATCGGGCGCAATTCGAATCAGCGCCCCGGGTACCCGAGCAGCCGATCGAGCGCCCATCCGTATCTCCACGTATACCACTGTGCCGAGCCGGCGAAACCGCCTGCGCAGCAGAACCATGTCTGCGCCGACTGGTTAGAGTGGAAGTGCGTCTCGACGTACGCGCGGAACGTGTAGTGATTCCACTCAGGGTGGTCACTCGTCTTTCCGTTCAACTCATACAGGCGATCGCCGAAGTACTGGACGTCCGTCCCAGTCCGACAATTGTCTTCAGGCTTGCACCCGGTCCGCGAAGGTCTGTGTGGCCTAACGGGGAGCTTAGATGCGAGAACGTCGGAAAACGTCTTCCCCTTTTCGTTGCCTTGCGAGTACATCACCAAGCTGTAGTCAGGGCCTCCACCATTGGTCTGAGTACACGACTTCGCAGCGTTCGTATGCGTGACTACGTAGGCTTCTTCCAGCTCGCTGCGGAAAGCTCGTTTCCACTCATTTGCGCTCGAGACGTGCGTCGAGACTCGACCGCCCCTCGAGTTTTCACTGACTCTGACCCAATAACCACGTGCCCGCAGGTTCCGCCACTCGCTACCGGGATCCTTCCTCTCCCCGTAGTGCGCGGAATTGGCCGCGTGGTAGTTCCAATACCTCCCCATGACGTTCTCTTCCCATCCGGGATTTCTGCACTCGCGGCCGGGGTCGCCACTGAATCCGTGCTTCGGAGACGAAAGATAGACAATGATCCGATTCCAGGTGCCATACGGCGCGTACATCCTGTCGTACGGCTCGATCTTGTGCTCGGCACTCGCCGACCCTGGGGTCGACGCGAGGACTGCTGAGACAACCAGAATTGTGCGCCAATGACGCATGCCTGCCCCCAAAGTCGCCGAAGGACTCGGCCAACTCTCCGCTCGCGAGAAAGTTACCCGATCCCAGGGGGGGGGTGTCAAGGCTGCGCCCGATTGAACCACGATAGACAAGCGAACGTCTGCAGACGCAACTCTAGCTATGCTACGAAAATAGCAGCGATTGATGTTCGACTTTCGACGGACGCGCCGGTGCCCGCCCTTCGACGGGTGAGGGCGGGCTCGCAGCTTTCGGGGGCCCGCGACCGGGATCGGTCTCCCTAGGCGTCGGCGCTCGTCGGTGTACCGTCCTGGGGGCATCGGGCCGACCGTCCCCGTCGCGATCCGGGCAGATGTGGTCGCGTTCTCCGTCTGCAACTCTCTCGCAGAGCGGCGGCCGGAGCGGCGCGAAGCGCCGTGAGGCCGTCCGCTCCTGCGGCGGGTTGCGCAGCATGCTCACCTTCCGATCGGAGGCAACGGATAGCGCCCGACCATCTCTCGTGCCAGTTGATCGGCGATCTCGTTGTGGCGAGGCACGGCTTCGACGTGCCCGGTCGCAGGATTCGTCCACAGCGAGTGGGATCGACCCTCTCGCTTTAGGTGGCAGCCGTGCAGACGCAGGTGTCGCAACAGGTCGCCAAGCTTCACTCGATCGTGACGATGTCCCGCTCCGCATCCGGGGGAAGACCGCGAAGGGCATCCTCGCGTCGATCCTCAAGGATTAGCGAGATGGCCTCGGCAACACTCTTGCGAGCCTCATCCTTCGTGCTGCCTTGCCCGTTAGCGCCAGGTACCTCCGGACAGTTTGCGACGAACCACTCGCCGTCTCGCTCGATAATCACCGTGTACTGGTTGGCCATAGCTTCAGGCTATACCCGACCGGTCTGCCCAACGGTTTGGGGCGCTGAGCCGCCAACAGCGCGCGTAGCGCACGGCGGTCGGTTCCTGCGCCGAGTTGTGCCGCCGACCCTGAGAGCCCACGCTACTCCTCGCTCGAGAAGCGCTCCCACGCCGCTTGGCGTGTCATGCCCAGAGCCTCGCCGATCTCGGTCCAGGTGTGCCCAGCATCCCTCGCGCAGCCCACGAAGTCGCGCAGGTATGGGTCGAGGTTGCGGGCGAGCCTCCCGAGCTTCTCGAGTTCCTTCAGCGGCTCACGGCGGGTCTTTCGAATCAAGACCTTCCGAACCTTCGGGGACCGATCCAGTCCCGGGCGCAGGATGAGCTCGATCTCATCGGACGCTCGGAGCTCATCGGGTCGGCGTAGCCAAGCAGGTCGAACGTCAGTCCAGCGTTAAGGTCCTCAACTCCGAAGGGCGTCGCGACGCGTGCGGAACTCTTCCTCGTCGATCTCGCCGCGCGCGAAACGCTCTTCGAGGATCGCCAGCGGTCCGCGCGAAGGCGATCCGCCCTGCGGACGATTGATCAGCATGCGGACGATGATCACCGCGCCCGCGATGAGCAACCCCAAGAACAGCAAGGCGGCGAGGGGCCCGATCCACATCTCGTGGTGACGTCCGTACTCGACGATCCGGGGGCCGAACATCCGTCCGGCCTCTTGCGCCAGCTGATACATGCCTCCTCCTTTCCCTCCGCGAAAGCGTAGGAGCGAGGTCGTTAGCGACGCGTTAGTGCTTACCTCGCGCTAACAGCGGCTGGGGCATCATTCGTGACATGCGGATCCTGGTCGTCGAGGACGAAGAGGACCTTGCCAACGCCATCGCCACCGGGTTGCGGCGCGAAGGCTACGCCGTCGACGTCGCGGCCGACGGCAACGAAGCGTTGGGCAAGCTGCGCGTCAACGCCTACGACGTCGTCTGCCTCGACCTGAATCTCCCGGGGATGGACGGACGCGAGGTCGCGCGCCGCGCGCGCACCGAGTCCGCGTCTGACGGTGCGCCCCCTCGGATCCTGATGGTCACCGCTCGCGACGCCGTCGAAGACCGTGTCGGAGGCCTCGACGACGGCGCCGACGACTACCTGGTGAAACCCTTCGACTTCCGGGAGCTGTCGGCGCGGGTGCGCGCGGTCCTGCGCCGTCCGGCCGCCGAGGCCGCTGGCACGCTGACGGTGGGCGACCTCGAGCTCGACACTGCTCGGCACGAAGCGCGCCGGTCGGAGCAGCCGCTCGACCTCACACCGAAGGAGTTCGCGTTGCTGCGGTACTTCATGACACGACCGGGTGAGGTCCTGTCCCAGGAAGAGCTGCTCGAGCACGTGTGGGACGAGCATGCCGATCTGTTCTCGTCCTCGCGCGTTCGTGTCGCCGTCATGGGCTTGCGCCGGAAGCTGGCGATGGGCAAGAAAGATCAACCGATCGAGACCGTGGTCGGTCGCGGCTACAGGTTGCGTGACCGATGAGCGAGTTCCGTGAGACGTGGAATCGTCTCCCGCCCGTCCTCCGGTCGATCCGCTTCCGCCTCGCCCTTGTCTACTCCGTCGTGCTCTTCGGCTTGGCTGGTCTGGTCGTCGGCGGCTTGTACCTCGGGCTGCGTGCGTCCCTGCACGACCAACCCATCGCCCACCGCTTCGCCGGACGCGGCTTCGTTCCCGGCCCGGACGGGCGGCCTCGGCCGGCCGAGATCTACCTCGGCGACTACCGCGACCTCGAGCGCGAGGTCAACGCACGCACGCTCGACCAGCTGCGGCGCCTGTCCTTCGGCGCCCTCGGCGGACTGTTCATCGCCAGCCTCGGCGTGGGATGGGTGATCTCGGGCCGGGTGCTCCGTCCCATAGACCGGATCACGGCCGTCGCCCGCGAGATCCAAGCGGCCGATCTCTCCCGCCGCATCCGTCTCAACGGCCCCGATGACGAGCTCCAGCGGCTCGCCGACACGTTCGACGGCATGCTCAACCGGCTGGAAGGGGCGTTCAACGCCCAACGGCAGTTCGTTGCCGACGCATCGCACGAGCTGCGCAACCCCCTGGCGACGCTTCGGACGAACCTCGATCTCGTCCCCGATGCCGCATCTGGAGAAGAGGAACGAACGCTCATCGATGCGGCGCAGCGCGCGGCGGAGCGCATGGGACGGTTGGTGGACGACCTCCTCGTCCTGGCCCGGGAGGGGACGCCCTTGGCGCGGCGCGAGAGCGTCGATCTTCCCGAAGC
>JBOGXL010000427.1:0-1726 GCA_050694575.1 Actinomycetota bacterium
GAACCCGGCCTGCCGCCACGGCGACGCTCGGTGACGGTGTTCGTCTCGTCGTCGTCGGTTCGGACGCCGGCATCGTCGATGCCGCAACGGGCTTGTTGCGCGCCTTGCTCATCGCGATCCTCACCGCTGCCGCCCTCGCCGTCATCGTCGCGCTCTGGTTGAGCACGCGCTTGACGCGCCCGATCCTGGACCTCGCCGCGGGGGCCGAGCAGGTGAAAGCCGATTTCCTGTCGAGCTTGTCGCACGAGCTCCGTACACCGCTAACACCGATCCGTGGGTACACGGAGATCCTGCGGCGCGGTCGTGTCCCGGCCCGGCGTGCGGCGGACTATCTGGACGAGATAGGGGAGGCGGCAGGTCGGCTCGAAAGGATCGTCACGCTTCTGCTCGACGTGGCCGCTCAGGACGCCGGCCGCTTCCGGGTGGATGCCCGCGATACGGGCCCCGAGGAGCTCTTGGACGCGGCCGCCGACCGCTGGGCACACGCGGCCCGGCGCCATCCGGTCTCGGTAGACGCCGCGGCGTCGCTGCCCGCGGTGCACGCCGACCCCGATGCGCTGGCCCGCGTGCTCGACGAGCTGATTGGCAACGCCGTGAAGTTCTCGCCGGACGGTGGACCTATCGAGTTGCGTGCCCGCAAGACGAGAACCGGTGTCGAGATCTCGGTCACGGACAACGGGATAGGGATCCAAGGGGAGCTCGCCGCCGAGTTCGCTCACGCGTTCACCCAGCGGGAGTCCGGCGACAGGCGTCGATTCGGCGGACTCGGGCTGGGTCTCACCTTCGTGTCCGGAGTCCTTGCCGCCCACGACTCGAACCTGACCGTCCACACCGACGCGGACGTCGGCACGACGTTCTCCTTCGCCTTGAGGACAGCGAGTATGGTTACCCGGATGCCTGCCCGGACGGGGAGACCCGTCGCACGCCGCGCCGCGGACTCCTGATGCGACAACAGCAGCGACCACGTATCCAACGTCGCTGGTTCGTCATCGGCGGGATCATCCTGGTGCTGTTCATCTCGATCAGCTCGATCGTCCGCTTCTACACCGACGTGCTGTGGTTCGACGAGCTCGGGTTCACGACGGTGTTCTGGAAGATCCTGTGGACACGTATCGGAGTCGGGGTCGTGGGCGGTGCGATCGCGGCGATAGTCGTCTTCGCCAACCTCGAAGTTGCCCGCCGCGCGGCCCCCAGGCACCGATTCGTGGCCGCGGGTGGTGGCGACATCACCGAGCAGTACCGCACCGCCTTCCGGCCGTACGCGCGCCTGGCGAGCATCGTTGTCGCCGCGGTCGTCGGGCTCTTCACCGGCCTCTCAACGTCGGGGGCGTGGGAGCGGTATCTCCTCTGGCGTAACGCGCGGCCGTTCGGGGTCCGGGCCCCCGAGCCGTTCGGCCAGGACGTGTCCTTCTACGTCTTCTCGATCCCGTTCCAGCGCGCGATCCTCTCCCTTCTGTTCGGCGTTTTGGTCGTGTCGCTGCTCCTGGCCGCCGTCGCTCATCTCTTCAACGGGTCCATCCAGCCCGAAACCAATCGCGTACGCATCGGCACCGTCGTCAAGGTGCATCTGTCGGTCCTGCTAGGTCTCATCGCGTTGCTGAAGGCCTGGGCCTACCGGTTGGACGTCTTCGAGCTCGTCTTCTCGGGCCGTGGTGCGGTGACCTTAGCGTCGAATACGGATGTCCATTCCCAGCGGCCGGCGCTCAAGGTGCTCTTCTACATAGCG
>JBOGXL010000428.1:0-11637 GCA_050694575.1 Actinomycetota bacterium
GCTCTCACGTTCGACTCTCGAGCGTCAAGTGCTCAAGCGTTTGGTAGCGTCAACGGTGATGCCCCCCTCCGTGACCGTCCTTACCGCCGTGCGGAATGGTGCTCGTTTCATCGGCGAGACGATCGACAGTGTGCTTGGGCAGACCTTCACCGATTGGGAGTACATCATCGTCGACGACGCCTCGGATGACGACACGCCGAAGATCGTTGAAGACCTGGTCGACAAGGATCCACGCGTCAGGCTCATCCGACGACCCGATCGTGGTGGTCCCTACGCAGCCGCGAACGAGGGGCTCGAGCACGCCCGCGGGAAGTACGTCGTCAGGCTCGATGCCGACGACGTGGCTCTGCCGCACCGGATCGAACGGCAGCTCTCCTACCTTTCCGAAACCGGGTTGCGTGCCTCCGCGTCGCTGTGGTTAAGGCTGACCCCCGAGGGAGGACTCATCCAAGACGTCACCAACGTCGACTGGGGGATCCGATCGCTCAAGTGGCGGCTGGGCGTCCGCCCGCGGCTCGTCCACAGCACTGCGTGCGTCGAGCGAGGCGCGCTCGAAGAGATCGGTGGGTACCGTGACTTGCCGTTGTCCCAGGACCTCCGGATGTGGTGCGACCTCGCCCGTCGCGAATGGCTCGGGATGTTGCCGGAGGTTCTCGGTCACTTCCGACGACCCGGCGGTCTCACCACGACATCGGGTGAGCTGCAGGAGCGTTACGGGATCGAGGTCCTCAGGGATCACCTCGAGGCGTTGAGTGGTGCGCCCTGGACGGAGGACGAGGTGCGCGCTCTTCGTCCGGGCTGGACCGGCATCCCCGTGTCCGTGCGTATCTCGGCGCTCAGGCGGTGGGTGCGTGCGTGGCGCGCGGACGACTCGCTGAGCCGTGAGGAGCGACGGGAGCTCGCTCGCCTCGGTCGAGAGGTCCGTTGGCAGATGACGAAACAGGCTATCCGCCGGGAAGGTGTGTCGTTCGCGACCTTGCGCGGCACGCTCGGTGTATCGGCCCCCACCATGCGGACCCCAGCCAGGTGAGCCGCGACTCGGGGACGTTGTCACGAGGACCGACCGTCGCCGTACTGATCGCGACCTGTGCCCGGCCGAAGTCGGTCGAGCGCGCGCTGCAAAGCATCTCCGAGCAGGAGTTCCCACCGGCGGCCGTCCTCGTCGTCGATGCGAGCGAGGACCGATCCACGGAGTTCGTGTGCAGCCGAATGACCGGGTTGTTCCCTCCCGACGTGCTGCGGTATGAGCGTTCCGAGCGCGGATTACCCCGGCAGCGTGAGTTCGGCATCGAGCACCTTCGTCCGCTCGGCCTTCGGTACCTTTGCATGATGGACGACGACGTCACGTTGGCGCCCGACTTTCTCTCGGAGTGTTTGACCTTCCTGGAGTCGCCGGAGGGAAACAGCTACGGCGGCGTCTCCGGTTACAGCATGATCGGCTGGGGAAGGCCATTCGACCGCTTGGAGCGTCTGTACAAGAATGTCGGGTTGTACGAGGGAGAGCTGCGTCCGGGACGCTGGCTGTACTGCGGGAGGCTCTTGATGCTGTCCCACCTCGACCCGTTCGAAGGCATCCATCGGGCGGACTACATCCCGGGCACCCACGCTGTCTGGCGGATGGATGTATTCGACAAGTTCATGCCACCACGAGACCTCGCCGGGTGGGCACTGTGGGAGGATGTGCACCTGAGCCTCCGCGTGGCTACTCAGTTCAAGGTCGGCGTTCTCGGGGAAGCTCACGCGTGGCACCACCACGCGCCCGGGGGACGTCCAGGGCGCATCCGAAGGGGGTTCCAGAACGTCAGGCGCCAGGCGCTGATGCTGCGTGACTGCGACCCGCGCCCGACTCGAAGGCGATACGCCGCGTTCCTCGCTTTCGCGTTTCTCGACCTGTTCGCAAGCGCCATCGCCCGGCTCGCGCGCCTTCGATCCGACGCACTGCCGTCCTTCGTCGGTGGCGCGTTGGGTTGGTTGACCTGCGTCGTCCGACCGCCGGCGCACACGTCGACAACGCTCCGGCGCGGCCGGGCGCATCCGCGCCGCTCCTTCGCACCGTCGCAGCGATGAAGGTCGGCCCGGGGACCCAGAGGCGCGGCACGAGCACGGGGCCCGTTGCGCGAAGGGGTCTGTCGAGACTCATCTCGATCGGCCTCTTCTACGTCGGTTTCTCTGCGGCGATCGACCGAGCCGCCCCGGACTTCGGCGGCCTGTTCTCCCTAAACCTCGCCGTTGCGCTGGGCCTTGGGTGGCTCGGCTGGCACGGCCTGGAGATGTGGCCGGCCCTGCGCACGTACTACCGCTACGCCACCGCGCTGAGCATCTGGTTCTGTATGTCGTCGATCGCAGCGTGGGACCTGAACGCTTTCTCCTGGAGCATCCTCACTGCGGTCCGGCTTCTCTACATCGTCCCGGGCATCGCCAATCTCGTCCGCGACGTGACGCACCGGAAGGCGCTGTTCGTCGGCATCTTCGGGGCGGCGATGACGTATGCGTTGACAGGCCTCGGCCGGCTCGCCGTCGGGCGCGAAGTCTTCGATCTACCCGACCCATCGCGAGCCGTGCTCCTTGGCGTCAAGCGTGGGTTCGTGAACTCGAGGCTGTTGTACGTCATCCCCTTCCTCGTCAACAACGCACCGCGCATCCTGCCGAAGCTTCGATGGGCGGGCGCCGCGGCGCTCGTAGCCGGGGTCGTGGTAAGCGGAGGACGGGCGGGCCTACTCGGATTGGCGTTCATCGTTCTCGTGCTCGCCCTCGTTCGACCGGGTGCGTCTCAGAAGGTGCGGGCGATCGTCGTGGCCGTGTTACTGGGACTGACCTTCGTCACCGCGATCAGTGAGTTCGGCGGCCAAGCCGTCGTCGGCAAGAACCGGCTCGTCGCGTTCGTCCGTGGCGAGCGGACGAGTTCCGAAGACATCAGGGAGGCGCAGTTCAAGCGCGCTTGGCACGCCGGCTGGGCGAACCCCGCGTTCGGGGTCGGCCCCGATGGGCTCCGCGGCCTGAGGGACGACGACTCGTTCCAGGGGGTCAAGCACCTCGGAAGCCGGGAGAACGCGATCCGTGGCGGAACACACAACTCCTACATCCAGGTGTTCGCCGAGTTCGGTGTCCCAGGACTGCTGGGATTCCTGCTCCTCTTCGTCGCTCTTCTGCGGGCGGCGTGGCGCGAACGAGAACGACCTGAGATGCAAGCCGTCATCGCGGCATTCGCCTCGATGATGCTTACGATGTTGTTCCATGCGATGTCGCTGGCCTTCGCGTATTACCCGCTCGCGTTTCTCGTCGGAGCGCTGGGTGACCGTCGGTTCGGCTCGGGCGGCGACGGCGCACGTCGTGCGCCCGAGCTCGGAACCTCCGGGACGAGCGTGCGTTTGTGAACGTCGGGTTCTACTACCACGTCGAGGCGGAGTTCGATCGAGCGGGCGGAGCCCGAGTGCCTGCGCTGATCGGACTGTTCGTCAATGAGCTAGCGCGCCGAGCCGGGCGCGTCACCTTCTACACCCACGGCCAGGCCCGAGCCGGAATCGAGGACTTCCCGCTCAGCGAACCGCTCGTGCGGTGCATCGACCTCGGCCCCCGGCCCAGATTCCCCGAGGCGATGTTCTTGCCTTCTCGCTCGCTGCGTGCCTTCAGGCCGCAAGCGGACGGTGTGGACGCGCTGTTCATCCGCGGACCGACACCTCTCCTGCCGCATCTCGTGAAGGCGGTCGGCGACATGCCGGTCGTGCTGCACATCGTTGCGAACTACACGATCGAGGATCGCGACCAGCGCACCCGATCCGAACCGCGATGGCGAGATGAGGTGCTCCGCCACCTGTTCCGTCTCTACGCTCGCCGCCAACGGCGTGTGTCCCGGGGGACTCGAGTCTTGGTCAACTCTCCGCACCTGGCGGATCTCTTCGACCGCACCGATGTCGGCATCGTCATGGACTCCACGTTGACGGCCGACTCGGTCGCGAGCGACCCGCGCTCCAGCGACCCCGAGGCAGGACGAGGGCGGCCCGCCCGGCTGCTCCTGACCGGCCGGCTCATTCCCGAGAAGGGGCTCTGGGAGGCCGCTGACGCCTTGCGGCTTCTGAGCGAGCGCGGATACGACACCCTGCTGGACATCGTCGGCTGGCAGGTCCCGACCGATCCCGTCTTCAAGGCCTTTTGGGCCCATGTCGAGGGTCTGGGAGTGACGGATCGGGTCCGCTTCGTCGGCTACGTCCCAGCCGGACGAGAGCTGGCCGAGGTGTACCGCAGCGCCGACATCTTCCTCTTGCCGACGTCTTCCCGCGCAGAAGGATTCCCCCGATCGATCCTCGAGGCGATGGGGGCCGGCGTCCCCGTAGTGACGACACCGGTCTGTGGGATCCCGCACTGGATCCAGGACGGCCGCGAGGCGCTGTTCGTCGAGCCTCGATCGGCAGCCGGTGTGGCCGACGCGGTCGAGGCCTTGCTCTCCAGCCCTCGCCTCTACGACTCGACGGCGCGGGCTGGGTGGGAGTTCGCCCAGAACCACACGATCGAGAAGTGCTGCAAGACCCTCGCGCGGCACATCGTCGACTGGGCGTCGGGTCCGGCGAAACGCGCCGTGTCACGGGAAGGGCTCACGACGTAGAGCGGCGTATGCGCGTTCTGGCCGTTACGAGTGAGTGGGCCACGCCGGAGCATCCGGAGGGTGGCGTATTCATCGCTCGCCAGATCGAGTGGATCCGACGCTCCGGTGTCGAGGTGGACGTCGAAGCCTTCCGGAGCGCTCGGAACCCGTTCAACTACCGAAGGGTACGCGCACGGGTGCGCGAACGTATGCGCGACGGTGGCTACGACATCATGCACGCTCACTTCGGACAGGCCGGCTTCGCCGTCCTCGGCCTGACCCGACCTCTCATCGTCACCTTCCACGGGAGTGACGTCGAGGGCATCATCGGGTCCGGAGGAAGATATACCGCTCGCGGCTGGGCGCTCCGGCGAATGAGCCGGTTGGTCGCACGGCGCGCCGACGAGGTCATCGTCGTCTCCTCCTCGCTGGCGCGGCGTCTCCCCAAGCGGACGCCATACACCGTGATCCCGATGACCGCGGACCTCGAGGTGTTCAGGCCCGGACCGAGGGAAGACGCGCGGCGCGCGCTCGGTCTACCGCTCGACCGTACGCTCGTGCTGTTCGCCGGTCGGCCGGAAGTGCGGCGGAAGCGGTACGAGCTCGCGAGGCTCGCGGTCGACCGTCTGACCCCCGAACTGGACGTGGAGCTCCTGACGATCTCTGGGTTGCTGCCGTCGGGCGTCGCTTCGTACATGCAGGCGTGCGACGCGCTGTTGCTGACTTCGCGGCACGAAGGTGCTCCGACGGTCGTAAAGGAGGCGCTGGCGTGTCGGCTTCCCGTCGTATCCGTGGATGTGGGGGACGTTCGCGAGACGATCGGTGACCTCGCAGGCTGCGCGATCGTCGAGCCGATTCCCGAGGCTATAAGCCGTGCCTTGGGCCATGTTCTCGAGCATCCCTGCCGACTCGACGGGTCAGAGCGCGCCGACATCTTGGATCAGGCCAAGCAGTCGGCCAGGGTTGTCTCGATCTACGAACGGCTGCTAGACAGCCGGCCGTTGCCCGACGGCGCCGCGCGCTGACGCCGCTTCGGCAGAAGTCGCTTCACTCCAGACAGGAACCCGGATCCGTACGAGAAGTGCAGTGTGGCCATCGCGGTCGCGACGAGGGGCCACAGGCGAAGCTCCCGTCTCACCGTCCAGGTCGTCGCCGCGATGAGCGCGGCGGCGTACGGGCCGAGCGCGGTGAGGACGAGCAACGGCTGGCGAGCGATCACGGCGCCGACAAGGCTGGCGACCACGGCGAGGACGAAGGCGCCAGGCACGTAGTGGCGCCAGGCGGGCAACCGACGGTGCTTCGCCAGGATCTGAACCTTCGAAGCGCCGGTGTGGAAGTGTTGACGCCAGAGCGCGCGCAAGGACGGGCGACTGTGGTAGATCGACCGCAGGCCGCCGTCGAGCCAGATCTTCCCCCCGCTCTGCGTGATCCGGAAGCTCAGCTCGGCGTCTTGGTTGCGAACGAAGGCCGGATCGAAGGGACCGACGCGCTCGAACACGTCCCGCCGATACGCGCCGAGCGCAACCGTGTCGACGAATCCGCTGTGGCCGGTGCGCGTCCGGAAGGCGACCCTGCCGACACCGAACGGGGAGCTGAGGGCCAATGCGATCGCCCGTCCGAGCGTGCTCCGGCCCTTCGTCTCGATGGTTCCACCCACGAGGTCCGCGCCCGTTCGCTCGAGTATCTCGACGGAACGACGTACGTAGTCCGGTGCGAGCTCGCAGTGGGCGATCAGGTACAGGATCACGTCACCACGTGCTCGCTCGAGGCAACGATTCAGCGCGATTGGCGTGATCCGGTCGGGGTTGGAGATCACCTCGAAGCGATGGCCGCTACGAGCGAGGATCTCGCGGGCGATCTCGCCGGACCCATCGTCCGACAAGCCGTCGGCCACGACGAACTCCAGCCGGTCGGCGGGGTAGTCCTGCGCCACGGCGGAACCCAGGCTGTATGGGAGGTAACGAGCCTCGTTCCGGCACGGGACGATGATCGTCACCAGTGGAAGCGTCAGACGTCCTCCCGGCCCGGTGTCGACGGGCTACTCGACCGTGTTGTCGACGAAAGAGTTTCGCTTCCCCGAGTTGGTCCAGGGCCGATGTGCGTCGCGGATCTCGTTGCGAATGAACTCATTGTCCGAGCCCGAGACATTGATCCCGACCCGATGGCCGATGAGCACGTTGTCGCGCACGCTGTTGGATCGTGCGACGCTCGCGAGGGTCCCCTGCACGGAGCGCGCCACCAGCACGCCCGTCCGCGCGTGACTGATGTTGTTGTTCACCACGACGTTCTCGCGAGCACCGAACATCACAACGCCGGCGTTCCTCGATGGGGGGAACATCGGGATGTCGATGGTGTTGTTCTCGACGAGGTTGTTCGTGCCTTCGGCGTCGTATTCACTGGAGTGCACCGTGCGGTCGTCGATCGTGATGCCCGTGAATGTTCGACCGGAGATAACGTTGCCCCGGACGAAGTTCCGCTGCGCCCCCTGACTCAGCCAGATCGCCGATCCGCCGTAATCCCAGGGGTCGCCATTGTCGACGAATGTGTTGCCTTCGATCACCGAGTCTGATGTGCCTCTCTCGAAAATGACTCCCCCGTGATACCCGTCTTCTAGTGTCGAGCTGCGGACAGTTGCAAAGCGCGCGAGCTGGTAGCGCAGCGACACCATGTTCGTCTCACCGGAGCCCCCTCTCGGCCTGTTGCCGTCGAACGTCAGCCCCGTGATCGACACACCGATGGCGCCGACTTTCACATCGGCGCCCTCAACGCGCAACCTCGATACCCGATCGAGTGTCACGCGCTGGTCCGTCACGCGCACCACGACCGCGTTCATGCGTAGCGCCTGCGCGACCAGGGTTCCGGCGTGGTGGTTCGACGGTTTCGTCCCGAGCAGCCCGCGCTTGACGTTCAGAAGGGTACCTCCACTGATCCCGTTGTAGGAAACGATCTCGTTCCCGATGTACAGGTAGTTGGTCCATTCACGCTGAAGACCGGTCGGGTCTTTCACCTGGACCGTTTTCACGTGTGGCGCTAGACCGGATGCCAGCTCCGTTCGCTGGACGGGTGACCGTCCGCCGGCGCCTTGGATCGCGACGATCACGCCCGGCCGCATGCCGGTTGTGCGGACCACCTTCAGTACGCGAGAGTTGGCGGCGATCGCGCCGGTCGACGATTTCACGCGGCTCCCGACGATGGCTGTGGGGTTCGTCCCGTCGGGATGGATGAGTCGGGAGCCGGTCGAGCCTTCGAACTCGACACACGAGTCCTGCTGCACGCCGATGGCCTTGTAGAGGCCCGGAGAGAACAACACACGCCCACCGCCACGCTTCGCCACGGCGTCATTGGCCTTTTGAATCGCCGCGGTGTCGTCGGCTTTGCCGTTGCCCTTCGCACCGAGCTGACGGACGTCCACCCACGAGTCTGCCGGTGGCGAGCACGGAGATCGGTTCGCCGCTCGGATCTGCTCCTTCGTTACGATCTCGGTCGGATCCGTCGACCCATCGACCTCCGTGCCAGGGTCT
The DNA here is from genome assembly GCA_050694575.1 of Actinomycetota bacterium. GTDB lineage: Bacteria > Actinomycetota > JAICYB01 > JAICYB01 > JAICYB01 > JBOGXL01. The sequence goes on from JBOGXL010000428.1 coordinate 8,101, forward strand.
GTTGCGGCGGCCGTGCGAGCCGGTCCGTCTTCCGGTAACGCCCAGCCTGGCTCCATGCGCCACGATGGCGTGCTCGTCGTCGCGATCGCTCGCGGCCTGACCTCAGGAGCGCGACCGGCGAAGTACGCGCTCGCACCGATGACGTTCGCGGCTACGAGGAAGATGGCGGCGACCAGGGACGCCCGCCGTCGAACCAAGGAAGGTGTATCCACGTGAATCGGACGCTCGACTTCGTTCGCTGGACCCGCCATCAACTTAGCAAACGCCTCGGATAGGCCGGCGGGTGCGGAAGCGCTATTCGGCCGCCGGGGCTACCGAGCTGCCCACCACAAGCAGATCGGGATTGGCTTGGGGCTCATCGTCCAGATGTAGATGCACACATCGGCGCTCGCCGCGGTCGGTGTGCCTACGAGCACGCCGGTCACCATTACGGCGACCGCGACGAGCTTGACCAGGAGTCGCTTGGCCGTATCCATTAGCGGGATTGACAGGCGAAGAGGCCGGCCTGGCAGCCGGCGAGCACCGCGTGCTCGAGGACTTCGTCGACGAGGGTCGGGTTTTCTTCCGGGATGTAGTCGACGTCGATGCCGAGCCGTCCCTTTTCTCCAGTGGCCGGGTTGGTTATCGGCCGGCTCCCGCTGAAGCGATACTTGCGGAGGTCGCGAAGCTCCGTGGCCGGAGCCGCGCTTCGCTGCTCCGATCCTTGACGGACGATCCCATCGCCGCCGCCCCCTTCGATCCCCTGGACGACCGCCGAAGGATCCGTCCGTGCGTCGTGTGGCGTGAGCGTTGCGTGTGTCCCGCCGTGCGTCGCCGATGCGATCAGGATCGCCGCGACGCCGATGGTGGCAAGGCCGGACGCTGCCTGCGTCAAGGTGCCCGTCGGATCGATGCTGAAGACGCTGTCGAAGATGCGACGCCCAGCGGCGCGCATGCGCAGGACGAATATGCCGAGGACTCCCAACGTGACCCGGCTCGGGTCGAGCTTCATCGCAAGTTGCCGGCGAGCGCGGTGCAGCAAGGCATCCGCGGCGTTGCGCTTGATGCCGAGCTCTCTCGCGATCTCCGCTGGGCGGAGTCCGCTCATCCACATCGTCACGATGCGGCGATGCCTCGGTGTCAACGACGCGAGTGCCTCCCGCACGTCCCGTCGTTCCTCGACGCGCACGATGTGTTCTACGGGCTCGGGCGCGGGATCAGCGATGTGCTCGGCTTCGGGCAATTCGACCATGCGCGGCCGCATCTTGCGTCCCCGCTCGACGTACAGGCGGCGTGCGATCGTGTGGGCCAACGGCCGCAGATCCGGCTGCGTACGGCCGTGTCGCTTCAGGTGGACGAAGGTACGAACGAGAGATTCCTGTGCGAGATCGTTGGCTTCGTCGGCGCCGAGACCGCGAGCACGGAACGTCGCCGAGAGTTCCTTGAACAGCTTAGCGTACGAGGCGGCGAGATCCTCGCCAGCCGCGTGATCGTCTAGCGTCTCAACGCCAAGCTGTAGGCTGCCCACCAGTAGCGTCCCCTCGCCGCTCGGACGGAGCAGTCAGTGTACGCCCCCAGGGGGGTGCTCGGAAACTCAACCGCGCGGCCAGAGGGGCTCGGATACACCGAGCCAGTCCTCGAGGCGCGCGATGTCCTCCCAGACGGGCGCGAGACGGGAGGCAGGGATCTGGGCCTCCGAGGCCTCCAGCATGCGGCGGAACCGCGCCCCTCGCCGCCAAGTCACGCGGCGCCCCAGCCGCCGGACCCCCATCGGGAGCCGAACCCTGACCTCCGACCGGATCAGCCTGTCCAGGAGCTGCCTCGACGTGCGGGCCTGAAGACCACGTTCTGCCGAGACGTTGAACCTTTCGCCTGGACGGGGCCGTTCCGTGAGACCGAGGTGACCCAGCACCGCATGCCATCCGACTTCTCCGAGCCCCGTTATGTCCTCCATGCGGACGACGAGGATCTGCTCTCTCGGGAAACGCGCGATGTAGGGGGCGAGGCAGTCGAAGTATCGCGTACGGGCTGCGTAATCGCTGTCCGGGCGATCGAGGGCACCCAAGAGCGTCTCACTGGGCTCGGTGCGGAAGCTGCGGCGGTGTCGGAACTCGGAGCGAATCCGCTCGATTGGGTCGCGCACGAGGTAAATGAGCCGGGCTGCGGGGAGCACCTCCGCGATACGTCCGGCCGTTCGTTGGGCGACGTGGGGGTTGGTGTAGCCGACCGTTGCCTCGCCGAGCAACTGGCCTGGCTGGGCGTGCGCGAAGAGAGATCTGTACCAATCGAGTCCAAGCTCCCAGGCATCGTCCTGGTGGAAGAATCGCGGCTCTTTGACGCTGCAGAAGCAGATGTCCGGCTGCTCGGCCAGCCACCGAGCGACCGACGTCGAACCGCACTTGGGGCGCCCGATGATGAGGAAGTCGGGGAGCAGATCTGCCGTCATCGTCGACCGTTCGAGAGCATCCTAGCGACCCACCGTAAGAAGCCTCGCCGCACCGCGTATTCCTGGGCGAGGTTTGGCGATGCTCAGTAGGAGGTTTAGAGCGAGCTCAACGCTCAAGATCGCTGGACGGCATGTGCTCCGGGGGAGTCCACGACCCCGGGGGTTCCCGGGGTCGTCATCGGGTCCGGAGACGTTCAACCGGCCCCCCTCCCCGCTCAGGGCACCCCGGAGCACCCGCCGCCGGCGACCCATCTTGCGAACCGGCTCTGTAGTTGCGAGTTCCCGCAAGCGCATGTGAGAACGCATATACGGGACTAGAATCCACTTTATGGAATTCGATCTCCGCAGCTATGTCCGGCTGCTCCTGAAGCGCAAGTGGTGGGTCGTCGGCGGGCTCACCGTCACTCTCGCGCTCGGCGTGCTCGTCACCGTGGGCACGACGCCCGTCTATCAAGCTCAAACGAGTCTGTTCGTCGGCCAGCGTCAGATCTCCACGGCGCAACTGCCCCTCGGTCTGGCCGTGACCAACATCTCGGACGACCTCGTGCGCAGCTACGCCCAGATCATCCACTCGCGAACCATCGCCCAGCGCGCGATCTCCGAGAGTGGTCTCGAGCAGACGCCGGGCGAGATCGTGCGGGGCCTACGGGCGGAACACGTGGTCGACACGCAAGTGATCCGCGTCATCTACAACGCGAGCGACCCGGCTGTGGCCGAACGCGTCGCCAACGCCGTTGCCAGGGCCTTCGAGTCCGAGATCGATCAGCTCGAGACGTCACCGCAGCCCAACGCTCAGCCCGCCATCCAGGTTTCGATCATCGACCCGGCCGTCGCGTCGTCTCGGCCCATCTCGCCGAATCCCGCTCGGAACCTGGCCCTCGCCGTAGTACTGGGGGTGCTCGTCGGCGGCGGGCTCGCGTTCCTCGTCGACAACCTCGACCACAGTGTGAAGAGCCGGGAGGAGCTCGATCGCCTTGGGTTGCCCGCTTTGGGAGTGATCCCGGCGCTGGACACCGAGGGCGAGGAGATCCACCTCGAGCGCGACACCCAGGGGGTCGGCGGAGAGGCTTTTCGCAAGCTCAGGACGTCCATCGGGTTCCTCGGTGTTGAGA
>JBOGXL010000429.1:0-1705 GCA_050694575.1 Actinomycetota bacterium
CAAGCCACGCGCAAGCGCAAGGACTTCGCCAAGATCATCCGGCTGTATCTGGATCAGAAGCAGCGGTTGCGTCGGATCGACTACGGCGACCAGATACGTCTCGCCGTGCGTGTGCTCACCGAGCACGACGAGGTCACCAAGGAGCTCCGCGAGCGCTACCCCGTCGTCCTCCTCGACGAGTACCAGGACACCGACCCGGCGCAGAAGGTCATGCTCCGCGAGCTCTGTCCGGAGGGCTCGGCGGTGACGGCCGTCGGCGACGCACGGCAGGCCATCTACGCGTGGCGCGGCGCGTCGATGTTCAACCTCATCAACTTCCACCGGGAGTTCCTGCGCGAAGGCGGTCTCGACGCCCACCAAGCGACGCTCTCGGAGAACTTCCGTTCCGGACGTCGCATCGTCGAGCTCGCCAACCGCGTCATCCACAGCATCCCGGAAGAGCACAGACCCGGCGACGAGCTGATGCCGGTCGCCGCCAACGGTGAGGGCTGGGTCGGCGCGGCCGTCTTCGCCGACCAGGAGGCCGAAGCGGCCTACATCGCCACCGAGATCAACCGACTCGCCGGAGAGGGCCTCGAGTGGAAGCAGATGGCGATTCTCGTGCGCTCGCGGCGCTACCTCGACGCGGTGCTCGCGGCCCTGGATGAGCGCGACATCCCCTTCGAGATGCCCGATCTCGGCGGACTCATGAAGGTGCCGGCCGTGACCGACGTCGTCTCGTGGCTGCAGATCCTCGCCGACCCCAAGGCGACGACGAACCGCTGGGTGGCGCGGGTCCTCGTGGGACCTCGCTTCCGCGTTCACTACGGAGACCTGGCTCCCATCGCGAGGTGGGCGGCGGCGCGCAACTACGAGCTCAGCAAGGAGGCGCGTACGCTGCTCGGGATCGAGGAGCCGGACCCGGGCGAGGTCGCGTTCTCGCTCATGGAAGCGCTGGGCCACGTCCACGAGATCGACGGTGCTTCGGACGAAGCCAAGGAGCGGATCGCCGAGTTCCTCGCGCTCTACGAAGAGCTGCGGGCCTTCGTCCCGCTGGGCCTCGAGCAGCTCGTGCAGGCCGTCGCCGAGCGGAGCGGAGTCGGCGACGCTCTCGCCGCTTCGGCTTCCCGGTCGGCGCCCGCGATGCGCGAGAACTTGAACGGCTTCATAGGGATCTCGTCTGAGTTCTCGCCGCTCGAGGGCGACGCCAACCTCGCGACCTTCCTCGATTTCCTCGACGTCGCCGAGGAGTCGGAGGACCCCATCCCGCTGGCGGTGTCGACGACGTCCAACTCCGTGAAGGTTTTGACGGTGCACAAGGCGAAGGGCCTCGAGTTCGACGTGGTGTTCGTCCCGCACATCGCGGCGTCGCAGGAATGGAGCCGCTACGACAAGGGTGTGAAGATGTTCTCCGTCTTCCCCGACGTGCGCCTCGCGAACCCGCTCACGTCGACGAAGCAGCTCCCGCCGGGCGTGCGGAAGGACCGCGACGACCTCCCGCAGTTCACGCCCGGAAAGATGCGCGCCTATCGCGACGCGCTCAAGCAGCGCGCCGAGCAGGATGAAAGGCGCTTGCTTTACGTCGCCGTCACACGTGCACGTCAGCGGCTGTACTGCACCGCCGCGCACTGGTACGCGTCCGAGGACACACCGAAGGGACCATCGGTGTTCCTGGACGAGATCCTGGGCGAGGACAACCGGGACCTCGTCGACGTCGTCCCCGGCC
>JBOGXL010000430.1:0-1970 GCA_050694575.1 Actinomycetota bacterium
TGCGAGTCGGCCACGACGACGCGATAGACGGGCTGCTTGCGCTTGCCCACGCGCCTCAATCTGATCCTGACCATGTGGAATGCGTCCTCGTAGATGCCGCCGCGCGGCTCGGTAGGACAAGATACCAGCGTGAGGGGCATGAGGCCGCAGGACGTCTACGACCTGGTCGGTGTGTCCGACCCGAGGATCTCGCCCGACGGTCGGACGTGCGCCTATGTCCTGACCACCATCGATCGCGACGACGGCAAGTACCGAGGCGCGATCTGGACGGTCCCTATCGACGGGTCCGAGCCGCCGCGGCGCTTCACCTTCGGGCCGAAGCGAGACGGCTCTCCCCGCTGGTCCCCCGACGGCCGGTGGCTGGCCTTCGTCTCCAACCGGGACGACGAGAAGGCGGCTCAGCTCTACGTCATCCCCATCGAGGGCGGTGAAGCCGTCAAGCTCACCGACCGCAAGGAGAGCGTCGAAGAGTTGGTCTGGGCGCCGGACGGCTCCCGCATCGCGTTCACGTCCCGCGTGCGCGACGAGGCCTACGAAGAGGAGGACGACCGCAAGCGCGCACCCAGACGCATCGGCGGGCTGCACTACAAGCTCGACAGCGTCGGCTGGACGTTCGACCGTCGCAAGCAGATCTTCGTCGTCGCATCCGACGGTTCGGGCGAACCCGTCCAGATCACGGACGGCAACTTCGAGCACGCGGGCCCGGCGTGGGCGCCGGACGGAAAGCGGATCGCTTTCGCGTCGGCCCGTCATCGCGACTGGGACATCGACACGGCCACGGACCTCTACGTGATCGGAGCCCGCGGCGGACGCCCCCAGAAGCTGACGGCCACAGACGGCGGCTGCGGCCGACCGTCCTGGTCCACCGATGGACGCCGCATAGCGTATTCGTACAACCCGGGCGTCTTCGACAGTCCCCGGCACACACAGATCGCCGTCCTCGATGTGAACACACGGAGACGTCGCGTGCTCACGACCTCGCTCGATAGGAACTGCGCGCCGTTCATGACGGCGCGGGAGCCGATCTGGGCAGGCGACGACGTCTTCTTCGTCGCCGAGGACCGGGGGACGAACCCGGTCTATCGCGTCTCCACGAAGGGACCGCCCCAACCGCGGCTCGTCCGCCGGGGTCGGTGGACCCTGGCCGGATACGACGTCGGCGCCGGGGTCGGTGTGCACGTGCGCTCGCGATCGACGGCGCTGCCCGAGCTTTACTTCGGCGACAAGCGCCTGACTCGTCACGCAGACGCCTTCGCCAAGTCGGTTCGGCTCAGCGCTCCGGAGCGATTCACGGCCACGTCGGCCGACGGATCGAAGGTCGACGCATGGATCATCCGTCCGGAGGGCTTCGTGTCCGGACGCCGCTACCCGGTCCTGCTGAACATCCACGGCGGCCCCTTCACCCAGTACGGCGTCGGTTTCTTCGACGAGTTCGCCGTCTACACCGGCGCCGGCTACGTCGTCGTGTACTCCAACCCGCGCGGGTCGTCCGGGTACTCGGAAGGCTGGGGACGCGCGATCTGCGGACCGATGAACGGTGAGGGTCCGGGCTGGGGGACGCGCGACTACGAGGATCTGACGGCCGTCACGGACGAGGCGCTGCGCCGGTTCGACTTCTGCGACCCGAAACGCGTGGGCGTGATGGGCGGATCGTACGGCGGCTACATGGCGAGCTGGATCCTCAGCCACACGGACCGCTTCAAGGCCGCGATCTCGGAGCGAGCGGTCAACACCTTCTATGCGGAGTACGGATCGGCGGACATCGGCTGGCTCCTGCATCGCGCGTACACGGGAGCGCATCTGCACGAGGCCGTCGAGGAGTATCTCCTCCAGTCACCGCTGTCATACGCCGACCGCATCCGGACGCCGCTTCTGATCCTGCACTCCGAGAACGACCTGCGCGCTCCGATCGATCAGGCCGAGCACCTCTTCACGGCGCTGCGCGTGTTGAAGCGGGACGTGGAGCTCGT
>JBOGXL010000431.1:0-4459 GCA_050694575.1 Actinomycetota bacterium
GGACATTGCCTTGTTCGCAGCCCCCGTCCTTGGGAGTGTGCTCGTTTCGGCGGGAGCTATCGCGACCCTTCGTTCCGACAAGGATCACGCCCACGCGACTCAACCAGCGCTTGCTGACACCGGTGGCTGCCAGCGCGACCTGGATAGTTGTGCGGCAGCGAACGCGTTCGCTCTATCAGCCGTGGCGTTCTGCGATGTTATGTGCGTTGATCGTGGGGTTCGTGCTGGTCGTGCTTCGGGCAGTCGCGGGAGGAGGGTTGTAGGCAGTGACAGCCGAAGTGCACTCGGTACGAAGCAACGGTGCACTTCTTCCGTAGGCTGCGATGAGGAAAGCAGTGAGCCGAAATCAACAGCGGGATCGACTAGTTCAGTGGAGCGCCGGGCTCACTGTTCTTTGATCTCGGAACCGAAGCCAAAGGGGGAGGCCGTGTGCACCGCCATCGACTAGCGACGCTTGCATTGAGAGTCTTTGCTCTGTTCGTCGCCTTCCGAGGCGTTCGGACGCTGTTGAGCCTCTTGGAGGTCTACCTCGGGATCGAAGGGGTGAGCTTCGATGTGTTGTTTAGTACCGGATTGGTGTCCTCGCTCATGGTGATCGCTTTGGGCGGTTTGCTCTGGGTGACGGCAGAGGGTTTGGCCGCGCGTGCCCTGCGCGAGCCGAAGCCTCTGCACGAGCAGCTGGCCCTGGAGGAGGCATCCGATGAAGTGACCCTCCGTCTGTCGGGCTTGGACGTCCACTCCGTTGCCTTCTCCGCGTTGGGGGTGTTCCTCGTGGCTCAGGGCTTGGTGCGCGCTCTCGAGGCGCTCGGGGCATGGTTGTTCACGATGACACTGCAACCCGAAGGGCCCGCCTTCGAAGTTCCGACTTTCTTCGACGGTCCCGGTGGTTTCAGAGCACGCGCCGTCTCCGCGGCTGCCTATCTCCTCGTCGGGGTCGGGCTGACCTTTGGCGGCCGGAGCCTCGCCGCGGTTGTAAGGGGTCATTGGTGGCGCTCGCGCGGCGTCATCCGCGCCCGTCGGTTGGAGATAGTCGATGCGCTGGATCGGTTGCGTGCGGAACTCGCGGTGGAGGACCGGCCCGATGGCGAGGAGGAGGTCAGGCTCACTCTCTGTGACCCAGATTCTGAACCCCGGCTTCGGGTGGAGACGACGGGCCTAGTTCATATCCCTGCCTCCGCGTCGCCGCCGTCCTGAAGCTTTCCTGGATGCGAGCGGTCGCTTTGGCGTACTCGGCGCTCGTTCTGTCGTGGAACCTTGCGCGGCTCACCCCACTGGCGAGACTCGGACCATTCGAGTTGGCCGACACCTTCGCTTGGTTGCTTTTCGTGCCGCTGCCGATCCTCGTCCTCGTCGTCTTGTTGCGTCGGGAGTGGAGGGTCGCGGCAGCGTTCCTGCTTCCCTCAGTAGCCTTCGCCATCGAGTACGGTCCGCAGTACGCACCCCACCGTGTCGTTCGCGGCACAGCCCTTCGCGTAGCCACAGCAAACGTCTACGACCGCAATCGCCAGCCGGATGCGTTGGCCGACGCGCTCCGTCGCCTTGATGCCGATGTTCTCGCTATCCAGGAGCTCAGCACACCGATGGGTAAATATCTCGCCGAGGTTCTGGGAGATCGCTACCGCTTTCGCGCCTTATACCCTCACCGAGGCTCGAGCGGGCTGGGGGTCTTCAGCCGGCTTCCGATCCGTCGGTCCACTAGACCAGAACTGGGACGTGATGGTTGTCGATGTCAAGTCGTTGTTCTAGGATCGATCGGCGAGGCCGTCACGATCATCAACGCACATCCCCGTCCACCGAGTCGCAGTTGGGGATTAGATGCCTCGCATCAGGAAGCAACGATCGATGCTCTACTCCAGCGGGTGCGAGACTCCACAAACCCAGTCGTCGTCGCTGGGGACCTCAATGTCGCTGACCGGCACTACCTCTACCGGCGGATTCGACGTCATCTTGGAGATGCGCACAGGGATGCCGGATGGGGACCAGGCATAACGTGGTCGCATCGGGGGAAAGTTCCGTTGGCACGACTCGACTACGTGCTGCACGACGAACACTGGGGTACTCGTTCAGTACGGACGGGTCACATTCCCGGGTCGGACCATCGATCTGTTAGTGCCGACCTGGTGAGGACCCAGTAGCTGTCAGCGGGCAAGATCGAGCCAGTCACCAGCGGCAGAATGAGTGCATGAGCCGGCGTCTCGTACCACGTGATCTCGGCCGCCGCGCAGATCGCCTGAAGCTCTCGATCATCGTGGCACTTGCCGGTTTTGTCGTTATCGCCGTCCTGTTCGAGACTGACGTGCTCGACGGTAAATGGACCGACGCGTGGCGGGCAGTGATAGGGATGCTGCTCCCGTTGAGCATGTTCGTCGTCCTTCCAGGGTGGTGGGTGACGGGTGCTCTTCGGACGCAGCCACGACACCAGAACTCGGAGGGTCGGTTCGCGCTGAGGTCGAATCGCATCGCGCTGGTCGCGATGGTCACGGGATTGATGTTCGCGTTGTACGCCGTGAGCTACTGGGTTGACGGCCAACTCTCGTGGACGGCAGCGCTACCGGTGATCGTCGTTGTGCCGCTTGTGTGGCTCTCGTTCGTCCTTCAACCGCCGCCTGCCAAGCTAGGGCGAAGGTTCGTGGGGCTCGCCCTCAAGACTGTGATCGCGACCCAACTGGTTCTCCTGTTCTGGAACCTCTCGTAGCGCGGGACGGACCGCAGCCGCCGCGGGCGAGCGCATCGAGTGTCGTCGGCGACGACTACTCTTCGTTGCACTTCCCTCTGGCCTTCCCCATGTTCCTGCGGGAGGTCCGCATGCTCGCTCGCGCCTTCGGTGCCGTCTTGCACGGCGTCGACGCGACGCTGGTCACCGTCGAGGTCGATCTGTCGAGCGGCTTACCCGCCTTCACCGTCGTCGGCTTGCCGGACGCAACCGTTCAGGAGGCCCGCGACCGCGTCCGGGGCGCCATCATCCATTCCGGTCGCGACTATCCGATGTGTCGCATCACGGCGAACCTGGCACCGTCCGACGTCCGCAAGCAGGGATCGGGACTCGACCTCGTCTTGGCTATCGGCATCCTCGTCGCCGACGGCAAAGCGCCCGCCCAGGGTCTCGACGGGCGTCTGTTCTGCGGCGAGCTCGGGCTGAGCGGTGACGTTCGGCCGATACGCGGTGCTCTCCAGGTCGCAGAGACGGCGGCAGCGGGGGGCGTCCGCGAAGTCGTCTGTCCTGCCGCCAACGCCGAGGAGGCTGCCCTCGCCGGGCTTCCTGCCGTCGGGGTAAGGACCCTGCGCGAGGCGCTGGACGTTCTGCGCGGGCAGGGTCCCACACCCACCATCGCGGATCCGTCCGCATTCCTTACGGCGCAGCCGCCGGCGTCGTTCGACATCGCACAGATCAGGGACCAAGACCGGGCCAAGCGCGTCCTCGAGATCGCGGCGGCCGGCGGTCACAACGTGCTGTTCTCCGGTCCTCCGGGCTCGGGCAAGACGCTCCTCGCGCGTGCGTTGCCGGGCATCCTGCCGCCGCTGACCCTCGCCGAAGCCCTCCAGGTCACCCGCATCCACTCCGCCGTCGGGTTGCTGCCCGCGGGTGAGCCTCTCGTGCGCACCCGTCCCTTCCGCGCGCCGCATCACGGCGTCTCGGCGGCCGGGATGGTCGGGGGCGGGTCGTCGTGGACGCGTCCCGGCGAGGTGACGCTCGCGCATCGGGGCGTCCTGATGATGGACGAGTTCCCGGAATTTCCGCGCTCGGTCCTCGAGGCGCTTCGCCAGCCGCTGGAGGACGGGGTCGTGACGATCACGCGTGCACGGCAGACCTCTACCTATCCGGCCCGGTTCATACTCGTCGCCGCGATGAACCCGTGCCCGTGCGGGCACCTGGGAACCGAGCGTCCCTGTCGGTGCCCGCCGCGCACGCTTCAGATCTATCGGCAACGCGTGTCCGGGCCGCTCCTGGATCGGATCGATCTTCACGTGAGCGTTGGCCGGGTCGATGCCGCCGAACTGTTGTGTCGTGAGGACGTCTCCCGCAGCGCCGAGGTGCGTGAGCGCGTGACGGCGGCACGGGCCGCCGGCGCTTCACGGCACACCAGATGGAACGCGACGTGCAACGCCGAGATCCCGCACCGCGCTCTGCTGCGCACCTGTGGCCTCGACGAAGGATCGGGTGCCGTGCTGACCCGGGCCGCCAACCGCTACCGGCTGTCGGCTCGCTCGGTCCATCGCGTCTTGCGCGTCGCGAGAACCATCGCCGACCTCGACTCCCGGGAGCCCGTCGGCCGGGACGACGTGCTCGAGGCGTTGACGTACCGGCTCGCAGAACGCGAGGAACACCCGTGACCCGCAAGTGGGTGCCGGATCCCGGATGGACGGGCGACTGGGCCATGCCCGAGCTGTTGAGACGACCGTTGACGGCGGCCGAACGAGGCGGTCTGGTCGCGCTGTCGGGAGCCGGCATGGGGCCGGG